>NZ_QTVB01000019.1:0-49074 GCF_003435965.1 Roseburia sp. AF42-8 | reverse complement strand
GGTGCATCAGCTGGATACCAAATCCATAGCTGGGTAGCCAAGTCCGGAAGGGATAAACGCTGAAGGCATCTAAGCGTGAAGCCCCCCCCAAGATGAGATGTCCCTGTCTTCAAGACAGTAAGACCCCTGAAAGAGTATCAGGTAGATAGGGCAGAGGTGGAAGCGCGGTAACGTGTGGAGCTGACTGTTACTAATCGGTCGAGGGCTTGACCAAAAAGCAGTAAGATGGTAGGACGGATGAAGAGATGTGGAGCAGATTTATCTGCGGAAACAGCTCTTAAGCCGGACGAACATTTGCCTGCAAATGACATCGAAAATGCGAAGCATTTGAGATGACCATCTTAGAAAAAAAGTTTTCGGATTCCTGTATGAAGTTTTGAAGGTATGTTACAAAACAAACCTATTGTGACGTACTTGTACGTCATTTTAGCATATAGGGGTGTAGTTCATCGGTAGAATAAGAGTCTCCAAAACTCCAGAGGAGGGTTCGATTCCTTCCACCCCTGTTCTTTAAAAGAAAGTATATTCTATACTTTCTTTTTTTACTTTACAGGAAATTGCTTTCCTGTAAAGTAAAAAACGCTCTGCGAGGATGCACACTGCGGCGTATAAGGTAGATGTCGCAAGCGACCGCCGCAGGCGCGAGAATGTGCCAAGGCACATTCTTTGTTATGCGAGTAGCGAGAAACTCGCAAAGCGTGTTTCTCGTTTGTGTCAAGTATTCGTAAGAAGCTATCGGCAGACTTAGCATGAATTCACAAACAGCTATTAGCAGTAAATTTTGTATAAAAAAGAAAAGTGGTATAAAATAGACAAAGAGTGTTAAAATCTAAGAGATAGTAATGAAAGAGAAGTTTTATAAAGGGCAGTCTACTGACATAGAAGAAAATATGTGATGAATGAAAACAGGATTGTGAGGAAGGGAGCTGTAAGAGAAATGAACAGGTATTGGTTGCATGCGGCATCAGGAGAACTTTCTTTAGCAAGGGATAATGGGAAAAATATAGAAAAGGAATCAGAACCGCAGATAATACTATTAAATATGGAAGAATTTCAGCAATTAGAAGGAAATTATCCGCATCGAAAGAATCTGATTAGCAGCATGCGTTTTATCCGCTATAGCAAAGTAGAGGCATTTCATGAATGTGTACAGGGGATTATACATGTACCAAAACAGGGAAGTAAAAAGGAAAAAGAGTTTTCCTTTGGCTTTTATCTCTTTGAAAATAAACTATTTTTAATAGAAGAAGATGAGGAATTACAGGAAATATTGGCAAAGGTCAAAAATGATATGTTTGATGGCTGCACACTTCATATGGTGTTGCTATTTATTTGTAATGCATTAATTGACAATGATATTCTTTATCTGCAAAAGATAGAGGAAAATTTGGAGAAGGTAGAGGATGTTGTAATTAAGAGGATACCGGAGCATTTTAATGAAGTAATAATGCGTTATCGGAAGCATCTTTCAGAGAGCCGGGCATATTATGAACAGTTAATGAATATGGGAGATTTCATGCAGATGTATATGAACCGGGAGTCTTTAGTAGAAGAGGAACAGGGCTGGGAACGCTATATGAATCGTGTGGAACGGCTTCATAATTACGTAGAGACAATCCGCGAGTATTTACAGCAAATCCGTGAAATGTATCAGACGCAGATTGATATTCACCAGAACCGGATTATGAGTATTCTGACCATTGTAACAACGCTCTTTTTGCCATTGACACTAATTACAGGCTGGTATGGAATGAATTTTCCGGGAATGCCGGAATTTCAATGGAAATATGGTTATCTGGCAGTAATCGGAGTGTCCGTTCTTCTTATTATTATAGAGATAGTATATTTCAAGAAAAAGCGGATCTGGATATCTTCGAAAGACGTAATATAATGAGCGCAAGCGAGTCAAGATACTTGCATGATTTAAAATCGGCGAAATTAATGAGTGATACAATCACGTTATAATACACGAAATGTCCACTTATATGGAAAAACGCTGAATGTACGGAAAAAAGTGCAATAGTAAGTATTATGTAAATGTTATGTGTAGAAAGAAGTTTAGGAATAATGATGGAATTTGGAGCTTTTTTGAAGACTTTTGAAGGAATGCGAGGCTTATTCCCTTATTTTTTGACACAAAAATTTGTGAAAAACGATAAAAAATATTGACTGAGTAAAAAAAAACTTGTAAATGTGACTAAAGTACCATAAAAAACGACAAAATGTGACAGGCAAACTAATTTTGGTAAGACCAAAATGGAGAAAAACAGAAAAATTTATTGTGTAAAATGCTCATAAAATTCATATACTAAGATGGTAAGCGAAAATTGACAAAAAAAAGAAATGGTGTCATAATGCTCAAGAATCAAAAGTAAATCAGTTATTTTTTTGAGGATGGTGAAAAAAATGAATGAAAAGAAAATCAAATTAGCTGGCACAGAAGAGGTTAGAGACTTTGTACGTGAGGCAGGAAAATGTGATTTTGACATTGATATTTCATACAATAGAGTAATAATTGACGCAAAGTCTTTTCTTGGAGTATTAAGTCTTGATCTGAATCGAGAGCTTACTGTTAAGTATGGCGGACATGATATGAACTTTGAGAATGTATTAAGCAAGTATGCAACTGCTTAAATGATGGCACAGGTTTTCTGGCAGCCAGAAAATACAGGTTCATAAGGTAAGAAGAAATACCGGGTAGCGGACAATTTGGATATTGTCTTTTCTATCTGGTATTTTTTTGTTATTATGAAATGAGAGTACGTTTCAATTCCTTTAAAGTCTGCTAGAAAAATGAGATTTTTCAAAAATTGATAAATAGAAAAAATAGTAAATAGCATAAATAGAAATAAGTATAAGATGGGATGAAAAGGGGTGACAGCGGAATGGAACGTGAGCAGATAAGAATATCGGTACGAAATCTGGTGGAGTTTATCTTGCGTTCCGGAGACATTGATAACCGCAGAGCCAGTCTTGATACGATGGAAGCCATGCAGGCGGGCAGCAGACTCCATCGGAAGATTCAAAAGAAGATGGGAAGCACTTACCATGCCGAGGTTCCTTTAAATATTATCATTGAGGAAGAAAATTATGAGCTTGGAATCTGGGGACGGGCAGATGGCATTATAATAGAAGAAACAGTTACCATTGATGAGATAAAAGGCGTATATTTAAGCCTTGACTTATTGGAAGAACCCATAAAGGTACATCTGGCACAGGCAAAGTGCTATGCGTACATATATGGAATCCAGAATGATTTACAGAAAATCAATGTTCAGATGACATATGGAAATCTCGATACCGGAGATTTAAAATATTTTTCTTATGAATATAGCATGCAGCAGCTGCAGGAATGGTTTTCAGATTTGATTTTAAAATATAAGAAATGGGCGGATTTTCAGTATGAGTGGCGGAAGAAACGGCAGGCATCCATTAAAGAACTGGCATTTCCGTTTCCGTACCGGGAGGGACAGAAAGAGTTGGCTGCCGGGGTTTACCGTACGATAGCCAGAAAAAAGAATCTGTTTATTCAGGCACCTACCGGAGTAGGCAAGACCATTTCTACATTATATCCGGCAATCAAAGCGGTGGGAGAAGGATTAGGTGATAAGATTTTTTACTTAACTGCTAAGACTGTTACCGCAAATGTGGCAAAAGAGACCCTTGGCATTTTATGTGAAAAGGGTTATCGGGCAAAGAGTGTGCAGATTACAGCGAAAGAAAAATTATGCCCTTGTGAGGAAGTGGACTGTAATCCCGTAAGCTGTCCTTATGCAAAGGGACATTTTGACCGGGTAAATGATGCGGTTTATGATTTATTGCAGAAGGAGAATAATCTGACAAGAGAAGTTTTGCTGGCACATGCAAAAGAATATCAGGTCTGTCCTTTTGAAATGTGTCTGGACACGGCAACCTGGGCGGATAATATTATCTGCGATTATAATTATGTCTTTGACCCGAATGTGTATCTAAAGCGTTTTTTCGCAGATGGCATCAAGGGTGATTACATCTTTCTGGTAGATGAGGCACACAATCTTGTGGAACGTGGACGGGAGATGTATAGTGCCGCCCTTGTCAAAGAGGATATTCTTGCGGTGCGGAAAATTATGAAGCCAAGAAGCTCTGCCATTGAGAAGGAACTGAGCAAATGCAATAAGCTGATGTTAGAATATAAGAGAGAATGCGAAACTTATCAGATTTACGAAAGCATTCCGAATCTCATTTTCTCCTGTATGCGCCTTGCTGCAAAAATCGAAGAATATATGCAGAAGAATCCGGAGTTTCCGGGGCGGGATGTGGTTCTTGATTTTTATTTTGAATTGAGAAATTTTTTGAATATCTACGAGCGTGTGGATGAACATTATGTAATTTACGGGCAGCATGATGAAGAGGGCAGATTTGTCATAAAGCTTTTTTGCGTGGATCCGTCCTTTAATCTGCAGGAGTGTCTGGATAAGGGAAATACTACGATTTTCTTTTCGGCAACGCTGCTGCCGGTTCAGTATTATAAGGAGCTTTTGACGAATAAAACGGATAATTATGCAGTTTATGCAAGGACAACATTTTCCCAGGATAAGAGACTTTTGTTAATCGGAAATGATGTCAGCAGTAAATATACCAGAAGAACACCGGAAGAATATGGAAGGATTGCGGATTATATTTATCGTACAATAAAGAAGAAAAAGGGCAATTATATGGTGTTTTTCCCATCCTATCTTTTCCTGAAAAAAGTGCATGAGGCATTTGAGTTACGGATGGATGAAACAATTACCTGCATCTGTCAGGAATCCGGCATGCGAGAAGAGGAAAGAGAAGCTTTCTTAGAAGCATTTCAGGAGGAAAAAGAAGAGTCCCTGGTGGCATTTTGTGTTATGGGCGGCATCTTTGGAGAAGGAATTGACTTAAAGAGGGAGCAGTTGATTGGCGCAATCATCGTAGGAACCGGTCTGCCGCAGATTAGCAATGAGCGGGAAATTTTAAAAGAATATTATGATAAGAAAGAGGGCATGGGATTCGATTATGCCTATCGGTATCCAGGGATGAATAAGGTACTTCAGGCAGCGGGACGTGTTATCCGGACTGCAGAAGATGTGGGAATTATCGAGCTTTTGGATGAACGCTTTCTGCAGAATGATTATCAGCGGCTGTTCCCAAGAGAGTGGGAACAGCGAAGCGTGTGCCAGCTTTCCAATCTGGAAGAGAAACTGACAACCTTCTGGGAGGAAAAGCATTTATAATGTCGGCAGCAGATTTAAGAATTCTTCTGTGGAAGTAAGAATCGGCAGATTCGGATTTACGGAGACGGCAAGCTGTCTTCGTGGAAGAGGTTCTAAAGTTTTTAAGATAAACAAATCCTTAGATTCATGTTTCAAGCAATAGTCCGGAATGCAGGCGATACCAAGACCGATACGGGCAAGGTCAATCAGAAGGTCATTACTGCTCAGTTCAATTTCCGGAATCAGCTCCAACTGATGGGAAAGGAAGAGATTGTGCATGAATTCGCTGGTGGTACTCTTGTTATCGAGCATCAGCAGAGGATATTTTGTTAAATCCCGGAAACTTAATTCCTGTTGTTTTAAATTAAAGTAGGATGGATTCGCAATAAATACATCCGTAAAATCCAGTACCATTTTGCGGATGTAGGATTGATTTAATCGTACATTCGGGCAGTTGGTAACGGCAATATCGACTTTTCCCTGCTCTAAGAGGTCAACGCAGCCAAGAGAGGTTGCATTGGTAACCTTGATGGGAACGCTGGGAAATTTTTTATGAAATTCTTTTAAATAAGGTACTAAAAAATAGCGGCAGATAGTATCGCTGGCAGCAATATGAAGCTGCCCCAACCCAAGAGTATTGGATTCTAAGAGCTGGTTTTCCCCGCGGGCGATGAGATTCATGGCAGGCTCAATGTGTTTTAACAGAACCTGTCCTGCCGGAGTAAGCTGGACTTTCTTGGTGCTCCGGATAAAAAGCGGCTGCTCTAATTTCTTTTCTAAGGTCTTGATGGACTGGCTTACTGCAGACTGGGAAATGTAAAGTTGCTTGCTGGCTTCCGAGAAGCTTAAGGAAGTAGCAACGTGATAGAATACTTTATATAATTCGTAATTAATATCCATAATGGCTCCTTTATCATATCAGAATGCATATCTTGCATATTTTCCTTTATTATAAGTGACACTTATAACTGTGTCAACATTAGTAACTCTTATAAATAAAATTAAATATATTAATTGTTCTTATTCATAATGCCGTGCTATAATGAGCATAAGAAAGTAAACATTCAGGAGGTAGAAGATGAGTAAGGTAAGAAGAGTGTATGTAGAGAAAAAAGACGCTTACGCAGTACGCGCCAAAGAGTTACATGCAGAGATTAAGAGTTATCTTGGAATCAGCGCAGTAGATAAGGTACGTGTCCTGATTCGTTATGATATTGAAAACATTTCCGATGATGTATATAAAAGAGCAGTTCAGACTGTATTTTCAGAGCCGCCGGTAGATGATGTCTATGAAGAGAATTTTGAAATGGGGGATGGAAAAGTATTTTCCGTTGAATTCCTTCCGGGACAGTTCGACCAGAGAGCAGATTCTGCAGAGCAGTGTGTGAAGCTTTTAAAAGAGGATGAAGAGCCGGTTATCCGTACCGCAACAACGTATGTTATTTACGGAGATATCAATGCTGAGCAGTTAGAGGCAATCAAGCATCACTGTATCAATCCGGTAGATTCCAGAGAGACCGGCATGGAGAAGCCTGAGACTTTGGTAACAGAGTTCCCGGAGCCTGCAGATGTTAAGATTATGACCGGATTTAAGGATATGCCGGAGCAGGAATTAAAAGCACTTTATGATTCCCTTGGACTGGCTATGACATTCAAGGATTTCTTACATATTCAGAACTATTTCCATGGAGAAGAAGATAGAGACCCATCCATGACCGAGATTCGTGTGCTGGATACCTACTGGTCAGACCATTGCCGTCATACCACATTTTCTACCGAGCTGAAAAATGTTGCATTTGAAGATGGTTTCTACAAAGAGCCAATGGAAAAGACTTACGAGGATTACCTTGATACACATAAGAAAATGTATGAAGGCAGAGATGACAAATTTGTCTGCTTAATGGACATTGCATTAATGGCAATGAAGCGTCTGAAAAAAGAAGGAAAATTACAGGATCAGGAAGAGTCCGATGAGATTAATGCCTGCTCTATCGTAGTGCCTGTTGAAGTAGATGGCAAGACAGAAGAATGGCTTGTAAACTTTAAAAATGAGACCCACAACCACCCAACCGAAATCGAGCCGTTTGGTGGAGCTGCAACCTGTCTCGGTGGAGCAATCCGTGACCCGTTGTCAGGACGTACCTATGTATATCAGGCAATGCGTGTAACCGGAGCTGCTGACCCTACCGTATCTGTAAAAGATACCATGGAAGGAAAGCTTCCTCAGAAGAAACTGGTTCGCGGCGCAGCACAGGGATACAGTTCCTATGGTAACCAGATTGGACTTGCTACCGGATATGTCAAAGAAGTATATCATCCGGATTATGTTGCTAAGAGAATGGAAATCGGAGCCGTTATGGGAGCAGCACCTCGTCGTGCCGTTCAGAGACTGACTTCTGATCCGGGAGATATTATTATCCTCTTAGGCGGACGTACCGGACGTGATGGCTGCGGTGGAGCAACCGGTTCCTCTAAAGCACACAATACAGAATCCATTGATACCTGTGGAGCAGAGGTCCAGAAAGGTAACCCACCTACCGAGCGTAAGATTCAGAGACTTTTCCGCAGAGAAGAAGTTGCCCACATTATTAAGAAATGTAATGACTTTGGTGCCGGTGGAGTGTCCGTAGCAATCGGAGAGCTTGCAGACGGATTACAAGTTGATTTGGATAAAGTACCAAAGAAATATGCCGGACTGGACGGAACAGAACTTGCTATTTCCGAGTCTCAGGAGCGTATGGCAGTTGTTGTTGCACCGGAAGATGCACAGCAGTTCTTAGATTATGCAAAAGAAGAAAACTTAGAGGCTGTGAAAGTTGCCGTTGTAACCGAAGAGCCAAGATTAGTATTATCCTGGAGAGGAAAAGAAATTGTAAATCTTTCCAGAGCATTCTTAGACACCAACGGAGCACATCAGGAGACTGATGTAAAGGTAGAGCTTCCGGTAAAAGAAGAGAATTATTTAAATAAAATCGGCACAAAGGCTGTAGAAGAAGCAGTTGCAGCAGGCGATATGAAAGCAGCATGGTTAAATGAATTAAAAGACCTTAACGTATGTTCCCAGAAGGGTCTCGTAGAAATGTTTGACGGTTCCATCGGAGCAGGCAGTGTATACATGCCATATGGTGGAAAATATCAGTTGACCGAGACACAGAGTATGGTTGCAAAACTTCCGGTTATGAATGGAAAATGCGATACAGTAACCATGATGAGTTACGGATTTGATCCATATTTATCTTCATGGAGCCCATACCATGGAGCAGCTTATGCAGTATTAGAGTCTGTTTCCCGTATCGTAACAGCCGGTGGTGATTTCCACAAGATTCGTTTCACATTCCAGGAATACTTCCGCAGAATGTCGGAGGAGCCAAGTCGTTGGAGCCAGCCATTTGCAGCACTGCTTGGTGCTTATAATGCGCAGATTGGTTTCGGACTTCCATCCATCGGTGGAAAGGACTCCATGTCCGGTTCCTTCAATGAAATTGATGTACCGCCAACACTGGTATCCTTTGCAGTTGATGTAGCAAAAGAAAAAGATGTTATCACACCGGAGCTTAAGAAAGAAAATAATAAGCTGATGTTATTTACCATCGAAAAAGATGCTTATGATATGCCGGATTACGCACAGGTTATGAAGCTTTATGATGCAATTCATGAAATGACTGAGACAGGCGTTATCGTAGCAGCTTATGCATTAGACGGAAAAGGTCTTGCAGCAGCAGTCAGCAAGATGGCATTTGGTAATAAACTTGGCGTTACTGTAAATGCAGATGTAACAAAAGAAACATTATTTGCACCGGGCTTTGGAAATATCGTAGCAGAAGTTCCGGAAAATAAAGTTGCAAAAGCACAGGAAATCCTTGCAGCAGCAGGTCTTGCAGCAAACGGAGCTGTTGTGGGTGCAGTAAATGACAGCAAGAACTTTATCTATGGTGATATGAGCATTTCCATGGATGAAGCAATCGAAGCATGGGGACAGACTTTAGAGAAAGTATTCCCAACCAGAGCAACCACCGGAACAGAAGAAGTGAAGAGCGGACTTTACGATACCAAAGACATTTACGTCTGCAAGCACAAGGTTGCCCGCCCACATGTATTTATTCCGGTATTCCCGGGAACCAACTGCGAGTACGACAGTGCGAAAGCATTTGAAAATGCAGGTGCAGATGTAACCGTAAAGGTATTTAAGAACTTAAATGCAGAAGACATCCGTGATTCTGTTGATGTATTTGTAAAAGCAATTGATGAAGCACAGATTATCATGTTCCCTGGTGGATTCTCCGCAGGAGATGAACCGGAAGGCTCAGCAAAATTCTTCGCAACAGCATTCCGTAATGAGAAGATGAAGGAAGCTGTAAACAAGCTTTTAAATGAGCGTGATGGACTGGCACTGGGTATCTGTAATGGATTCCAGGCATTGATTAAGTTAGGTCTGGTTCCTTACGGAAAGATTACGCACCAGAGACCGGATTCACCTACACTTACCTATAATACGATTGGACGTCACATTTCCAAGATGGTATATACCAAAGTAGTGACCAATAAGTCCCCTTGGCTGGCACAGGCAGAACTTGGCGGAGTATATTGCAATCCGGCATCTCATGGAGAAGGCCGTTTCGTTGCTCCAAAAGAGTGGTTAGACAAGCTTTTTGAAAATGGTCAGGTAGCAACCCAGTATGTAAATGAAGCCGGTGTACCAACCATGGATGAAGAGTGGAATGTAAACGGTTCCTACATGGCAATTGAAGGAATTACCAGTCCGGATGGACGTGTCCTTGGTAAGATGGCTCATGCAGAGCGTCGTGGAGAGTCTGTTGCAGTCAACATTTACGGCGAGCAGGATATGAAGCTGTTCGAAAGTGGAGTAGCATACTTCAAATAAAAAATAGGAATAAAGAAGAACAAGACCTTGTAGATAGGAGAAATCCTTTCTGCAAGGTCTTTTTTTAGTAGAAGATGGTAAGTACATGAAACATTAAAAATTGTGGTGAGCAGGAGGAAGCGGCGAATCGTTTCGCAGAAGATAGTCTGATTCCGAAAGGGTATTATCAGGAATTTATAAGACAGGGTGAATTTGATTTACAGGCTATTAAGAAATTTGCAAATAAAATAAATCGTGATCCAGGTATTGTATTAGGAAGACTTCAGAAGGATAAGAAAATAGATTATAACGACTATACGATGAATACTTTACGACGTAAATATAAAGTATGTACAAAGTTCTAGCGTATACAACGAGCGGTTCTGTTAAAAGCAGAACCGCTCGATTGCGTATGCAACACCATCTTCTTCATTAGAAAGGGAAATGAAATCAGCCGAATCTTTTAAGAGCTGTTGCGCATTTCCCATGGCAACGCCAATGCCGGCAGCTTTGACGATATCGAGATCATTTTCGCTGTCACCTACCGCCATGGTATCTTCCATGGAAATGTGGAGGTAATCACAGAGGAATTTAAGTCCTTTGGATTTGGCAATGCCGCATCTGGTAACTTCTAAGTTATGAAAACCGCCGGACACATAAGTGACTTCCGGGAAGGTGTCTAAGATTTCTTTTGTTTTTTCTCTTGTGGTATAGCTTCCATCTGCATCCGGTGCAAAGTTTAAAGTCAGTTTTGAAACACAAAGTTTATGTTCTTCGATATAAGCAGCTAAGTCAGTAATCGTTTTCCGGGTGGTCTGGATATATTTTTTTAAGGAATCCGGAATATCTAATAGGTTGGTAAGCTCGCTAGTGGAAAACTGGGTATAGCCGTCACCATTGATAAAGGCATCGATATGAAGAGACTGCGTATAGAGCTTGCGTAACAGCCGGACACTTAAATCGGTATCCATGCTTTCATCTAAGAGCAGTTCCTTTTCCGGGACGCGGTATACCGCAGAACCGTTGGCAGTAATGGCATATTGGATGCCAAGCTCCTTCATTTCATCCACAGGAAGACCGATATAAGGCCGGCCGGTGGAGATAATAACGGTAATCCCGTTTTCTACGGCTTTTCGAATCATTTCTTTATTATAAGAGGTAATGACACCGTCTTTATTATAGAGGGTGCCATCGATGTCTAAGGCAATTAGCTTTACTGAATTCATCAAGTGTACTCCTTTGTATTTGAAAATATCATTGTCAATGAATAACAGTGTAGCACAGAAAATGAAAAAAGCAAATCACCGGATTAAATTTATATTTTTAAGTTGCAGGAAAAGGAGCTTACATATATAATTAGTAGGAATTCAAATGTAAGATAAACTGGAGCATACTATGAATATAAAAGAATATATCAAAGAACAAAGACTGATAACCGATGGTGCCATGGGCACTTATTATGAGGAAAAATACAGCGAAGATACCGTGATTGCAGAAAAGGAGAATCTTAAGAATCCGGAGCAGATTAAGGAGATTCATTTAGAATATCTGCGTGCGGGAGCAAGGCTGATCCGCACCAATACATTTGCAGCAAATACCATGTTTCTTGCAGATATGCAGGAAGTAAAAGAGACAGTCCGGGCGGGCTATGAGATTGCAAAGGAAGCAGTAGCCTCATTTCAGGCAGAAAATGGAAAAGAGATTCCGGTATTTATCGGAGCAGATTTAGGACCGATTTATGATCTTGACCATCAGGACTATGACAATGTGTTACAGGAGTACAAAGAAATTTGTGACACCTTCCTTTCCTGTGGCGCAGACTGTTTTGTATTTGAGACACAGAGTGACTTTACCTATATTGAGCCGGTGACGGCATATATCAAAGAAAAATCAGACGCATTTATTCTGGTGCAGTTTGCGTTTGACAAGAGTGGATACACCCGCTCAGGTCTCTCCATGCAACGTGTGGCAGTAGAAGCTTCCGAGATGGAAAATGTGGATGCCTATGGATTTAACTGTGAACTGGACAGTACCCACATGTATCAGTTTATGAAGAACCTGAAGTTCTCCAGTGACAAATTCGTATCAGCACTTCCAAATGCAGGGTACCCATATACTTTGCGGGGAAAGACAATTTATTCCAATAATGCATCTTATTATGCAGAAAAAATGAAGGATATTGCAGCCCTTGGCACCGATATTTTAGGTGGCTGCTGTGGAACCACACCGGAATATATTGCTTTGCTTTCTGGCGAGTTACAGGATGTGCCGAAGGCAGCAAAGAAAATTGAAAATGTAGTAACGCAGGAGGTTACAAGAACTCCATCTATTTTTGAAGAGAAGCTTTCCCGTGGGGAGAAGGCTTATATTGTAGAATTGGACCCGCCATTTTCCGAGGATGCATCCAAGGTTATGAAAGGAGCAGAAGATTTAAGAAAATGTAATGTGGATCTGATTACCCTTTCCGATTCCCCGATGGCGCGGGCGAGAATGGATGCCGGACAGCTGGCAGTGAAAATCCAGCAGAAGACCGGTGTGGCAGTAATGCCACATATCAGCTGCCGTGACCGCAATGTGATTGCGTTGCGTGCAGGTCTTTTAGGCATGCATATGAATGATGTCCGCCATTTCCTGATTGTGACCGGAGACCCGGTTTCAAGGGCAGACCGCGAAAGAGTGACTTCTGTTTTTGATTTCAATTCCATCAAACTGATGCAGTATGTTAAGGAAATGAATTTAGAAGTTTTTGCACAGGAGCCGGTTTATTATGGTGGTGCACTGAATTATCATGGCGCCAATCCGGATGCGATTATTGAACGGATGAAGCGTAAAGCGGAAGCAGGATGCGGTTATTTCCTGACACAGCCGGTATATACCGAGGAAGATGTGGAAAGACTGACTTATATCAAAGAACACATTGACACCAAAATCATGTGCGGTATTATGCCGCTGGTAAGCTATAAGAATGCAATGTTTGTGAAAAATGAGATGCCGGGCATCCATGTTTCCGATGAAATTGTAAACCGGTATCGGGAAGATATGACAAGAGAAGAGGCAGAAGAAGTGGCAATTGAATTATCTGTTGAAATCGCGGCAAAATTATATGATATTGCAGACGGATTTTATTTTATGACACCATTTAACCGGACGGGCTTAATTGCGAGAATTATTGAGGCAATCCGACAGGAGGAAGAACGCAGATGACAAGAGAGGAATTTAAAGAATTAGTAAAAAATGGACCGGTTATCTTAGATGGTGCAACCGGAAGCAATCTTCAGAATGCAGGAATGCCGGTAGGAGTCTGCCCGGAGCAGTGGATTTTAGAGCATCCACAGACCATGATAGATTTGCAGCGGGCTTATGTGGAGGCTGGAACACAGATTCTTTTGGCACCGACCTTTACTGCAAACCGCATTAAATTAGAAGAATATGGACTGGCAGATAAGCTGGTAGAGATGAACCAGCAATTAGTTGCCATTTCCAAAAAGGCAGCAGGCGGAAAAGCGCTGGTAGCCGGTGATATTACCATGACCGGTCAGCAGCTTTATCCGATGGGTGAATTGCAGTTTGAAGAACTGGTAGATATTTATAAAGAACAGGTCAAAGTTGTGGCAGATGCGGGAGTAGACTTATTTATCATTGAGACCATGATGAGTCTGCAGGAAACAAGAGCCGCTGTGCTGGCAATCCGTGAAACCTGTGATTTGCCGATTATGGCAAGTATGACTTATAACGAGGATGGCAGAAGCTTGTATGGAACAGATCCGGTAACTGCGGTAGTTACGTTGCAGAGCCTGGGTGCAGATGCAGTGGGAATGAACTGCTCCACAGGACCAGAGGAAATGTTAGAGCCGATTCGCCAGACTGTAGAATATGCCTATGTTCCTGTTTTGGCAAAGCCAAATGCCGGACTGCCGGAATTAGAGGATGGCGTAACGGTATACAAGACCACACCGGAAGAATTTGCAGAAGTTGGTGCAAAATTAATCGAAGAAGGCGTTTCGATTATTGGTGGATGCTGTGGAACGACCCCGGCACATATCAAAGCATTGGCAGATAAAGTAAGACCAATGGGAATCCATCATGTGGAAGCACCAAGACGAAGAGTGCTTACTTCCGAGCGTAAGACAGTAGAAATTGATTTGGACGGACCATTTATGGTAATTGGTGAGCGGATTAATCCGACCGGAAAGAAGAAATTGCAGGCAGAGCTTCGGGAAGGCAGCCTTAATATGGTTCGTGATATGGCACGGGCACAGGAAGAAAATGGTGCAGCCATTCTGGATGTCAATATGGGTATGAATGGAATCGATGAGAAACAGATGATGTTAAATACCATTCATGAGGTTACTTATACAGTGGATTGTCCGCTTTGTATCGATTCATCCCATGTGGATATTATTGAAGCAGCACTTCGTATTTATCCGGGACGAGCTTTGATTAACTCTATTTCCTTAGAAAAAGAGAAATTCGAAAAATTGCTTCCGATTGCAAAGAAATATGGAGCAATGTTTATTTTGCTTCCGCTTTCTGACGAGGGACTTCCAAAAGACGCAGAAGAGAAGCGGCAGATTGTCCGTACCATTTTAGATGCCGCCTTAAAAATCGGTCTTCATAAAGAAGATATTATCGTGGACGGACTGGTAGCAACGGTAGGTGCCAATCCGCTGGCAGCATTGGAATGTTTCGATACCATCCAGTATTGTAAGGATGAATTGGGCCTTGCCACAGCCTGTGGACTTTCCAATATTTCTTTCGGTCTGCCGGAACGTATTTATGTAAACAGTGCATTTCTTACCATGGCAATTGCAAAAGGACTTACGATGGCAATTGCAAATCCATCCCAGGATTTATTAATGAATGCGGCAGTGGCTTCGGATATGCTTTTACATAAAGAAGGTTCCGATATCCGCTATATCAATCGGATGAACCAGCGGGCACAGAAGGAAGCTCCGGCAACCGATAACGCAGCTTCGGCAGGCACTTTAGAGCCGGCAAATCCGGTATTTGACTGTGTATTAAAGGGAAATAAGGGCAATATTTTAAAAGAAGTAGATAAAGCTTTGGCAGCAGGAGAAGAACCGGGAGCGATTATTAATGGACAGTTGATTCCTGCCATTAATGAAGTAGGTGTCCTTTTTGACAAGCAGATTTATTTCCTGCCGCAGCTGATTTCCAGTGCGCAGACCATGCAGCATGCCATTGAATACTTGGAGCCAATGCTTTCCAAAGATAAGGACGCAGAGCCAAAGGCAACCATTATTATTGCAACCGTAGAAGGTGACATACACGATATCGGTAAGAATCTGGTAGCACTGATGCTCCGTAACTATGGTTATCGTGTTTTAGATTTGGGCAAAGATGTAGCGGCAGATATTATTGTTGATACTGCATTGAAAGAGCATGCGCAGATTATCGGACTTTCCGCCCTGATGACCACTACCATGATGCGTATGAAGGATGTGGTAGAACTGGCAAAAGAGCGCGGCTGCAACAGCAAGATTATCGTAGGCGGCGCAGCAATTACACAGAGCTTTGCAGATGAAATCGGTGCAGATGGCTATTCCCCGGATGCAGCTGATTGTGTAAAACTGGTAGAGCGTCTACTGGAAGAAATGTAAATTTTTATTTTGGGAGGTTTTTGATATGGTAAAGATAATTTCAGATAGTACCTGTGATTTATCTGAAGAACTGGTAAAACGTTATGATATTACCATTCTTCCGCTTCACATTTTATTAGGTGACGAAGAATATCTGGATGGAGTAAATATTACTCCGCAGGAGATTTTTGACTGGTCGGATGAACACAAGACCACTCCAAAGACTTCAGCACCATCCGCAGAGCAGGCAGTAGAATTGTTAAAGCCTTATGTAGAAAAAGGTCAGGAGGTTATCTGTTTTGCCATTGCATCCGGGATGTCTTCTTCCATGAATGTGATGCGTCTTGCAGCAGAAGAATTGAATGCGGAAAATCTGGTGACTGTAATCGATTCAGCAAACCTGTCTACCGGTATCGGACTTCTTGTTATAGAGGCAGCTGAAATGGCACAGCAGGGAAAGGGTGTAGCAGAGATTACAGCCCGTATCGAAGAATTAAAGCCTCTGGTCAGGGCAAGTTTTGTGGTAGACACCTTAACCTATCTTTATCGTGGTGGCAGGTGCAGTGGACTGGCTGCCTTAGCCGGTGGTGCATTAAAGCTTCATCCGCGGATTGGCGTTGAGGATGGCAAGATGGGACCTGGCAAGAAATACCGTGGCAATATGGAAAAGGTTGTTCTCTCTTATGTGAAAGACATGGAAGAAGCAATGAAGAATGCCCGGCCGGAACGTGTATTTATCACTCATTCCGGCAGTGCTCCGGAAATCGTAGATAAGGTACGGGCTTATCTCAATGACCTGCATGTCTTTCATGAAATTTTAGAGACCAGAGCGGGTGGTGTAGTATCCAGCCACTGTGGACCGGGAACACTGGGCGTCTTGTTTATTGCGAAGGAATAGGGAGAAGGAGAGATGTATGATTTGCAAAGGTATCTCATAAGGCAGGTATCCGGCAGCTTGACAGAATTATTGGAGTAATTTTGAATCTTGAAATATTTTCAAAAATTTTAAATATTTCAAAAATATTTTTGAAAAAGTGCTTGACTTCACTATTCCTATATAGTATACTAGCAAAGCGGGTTGCAGATGAGTAACCCGCAGGAATATGGGATCTTAGCTCAGCTGGGAGAGCATCTGCCTTACAAGCAGAGGGTCACAGGTTCGAGCCCTGTAGGTCCCATTCCAAAACAAATAATTGAATATGGCGGAATAGCTCAGTTGGCTAGAGCACACGGTTCATACCCGTGGTGTCGAGAGTTCAAATCTCCCTTCCGCTACTGAAAAAGAATCTTGCAGATGCAGGATTCTTTTTTTGCGAGTAGCAAGAAAAAATCTGGCATCAGGAAAGAACTGCAGGTGAGAATTTCTTGTAAATCCCTTACCGACCTGTTTTCCTATTTAAAAATAGCTTATGGCTCCTGAAAAAGTCCAATTTCAGGCGGATAGTAACTAAAGATAAAAAACAGAATTGCAAGAATTACAAGGCAGGTAAGTAGCAGTCCACTGCGGTTGGCAAGTTTGCGGTTATCTTTCAGAAACCATCCGGTAAGAAAGACACCCAGAACACTGATGTAGAAAATTGCAATATCAATCGCCATGACAGAGAAGCCCAGCACACCGGTGTATGTGTAGAAGAGAATTGGAATCAATGCCAACCCAACCAGCGTCCCAATGGAGAGTGCTACTGGAATCGGACTTTGTTCCGGCAGTTTGAAAAAGAGAAAAAGCACAAGAAGCAGCATTGGAAAGAAAAGAAGCTTCATGTGCTCCCAGGTGGATTCATTCCATGGTGCAAAAAGCCGTACGATGGAATTGTTACCGGACCATTCATAGACGAAATGTAATAGGGATCCAATCACAGACACAAAGAGAAAACCCCAGATAAAAAGTTTTTTAGAATTCATAAAAATACCTCCTGAAACTATAGTATGATGCAAAACAGGAAATAATATGAAAAAAGAAATCTATAAACAGCTATCAGAAAATACCTCCAGTGTGGTATAATGTCCGTAAGCATTGAGCAGTGCCAAAAAACAAGAAAAATCCAGATTGGCTGCTTGCAGACAAAACTGGATTTTCCTTGTTTTTGATAGGGCGAAAGCCCGAGAGCGGGAAGGTGCGAAGTAGCTTCCCGCGTGCACTGCGGAGCTGGACCGAGATAGGGCGAAAGCCTGAGAGCGGGAAGGTGCATGGCAGCTTCCCGCGTGCACTGCGGAGCTGGACTGAGATAGGGCGAAAGCCCGTGAGCGGGAAGATGCGAAGCAACTTCCTGCGTGCACTGCGGAGCTGGATCGAGATAGGGCGAAAGCAGAGAGCCGGAAAGTTGAAAAGAAAAAAAGAAAGCAGGTAATCACATGCGAGTAGGAATGGGATATGATGTTCATAAATTAGTAGAAGGAAGAAAATTAATCATAGGCGGAGTGGAGATACCGCACAGTCTTGGCTTGCTGGGACATTCGGATGCAGATGTATTGTTACATGCCATCATGGATGCGTTGCTGGGGGCAGCGGCTTTAGGAGATATCGGAAAGCATTTTCCGGATACAGACCCGGCATATGAGGGGATTTCCAGTATAAAATTATTGGAAGAAGTGGGACAGCTTTTAGAGAAAGAGAATTATGTCATTGATAATATCGATGCTACGATTATTGCCCAGAAGCCCAAAATGCGTCCACACATTGAGAAGATGGAAGAAAATATTGCACAGGCATTGAAGATAGACGTCAGTCAGGTAAATGTAAAGGCAACCACAGAGGAAGGGCTTGGCTTTACCGGAAGCGAAGATGGAATCAGCTCCCAGGCAATCTGTGCTATCTCAAGTATCTATGAAAACAGCATAGCAGTGGGAGGCAGTGAACGAAATTGTGCAGGCTGCCCGGGATGCGGAAAATAACTTTTCTATTGACAAAATGGCAATTCGTGCATAAACTAGTAGCGTAAAAAGAATTTAAAAATGATTCAGAAATGAATTGATAAATGCAGTGAACGGAAAGAGTAGTATACATGCGTGAATAAAAGAGAGAGACTGTCATCGGCTGAAAGCAGTCTTGATTCCAAAGTATATGAAGTGCATCCGGAAGCAGTCCCGGTGAAAGCAAGTAGCCAGGAACGAATAGCACATGTTACGTGTATTGAGGGAAAGCAGCAATGCTTTACTTAGAGTGGAACCGCGGAATAACTTCGTCTCTATATTTATATAGAGACGATTTTTTACTTTATAGGAAATTGCTTTCCTGTAAAGTAAAAATCGCATGCTTGCATGCATAAAGGAAAGAATCTATACAGTGAACAGGAGGCTGTAATCATGGGTTTTATAAAAGAATTAAAAGAGGAATTTGAGATTATCAAGGAGCGTGATCCGGCATTAAAATCTCCAATGGAGGTTTTGCTTTATCCGTCATTTCGTGTTATGCTTAGTTATAGGCGTGCACATAAGCATTACCTGAAGGGACATTTCTTCCGGGCAAGATATATTTCACAGAAAGCAGCAAGAAAAACCGGAATTGAGATACATCCGGGCGCAGTAATTGGAAAAGGATTCTTTATCGACCATGGTACCGGCGTTATCATCGGAGAGACATCAATTATCGGAGATAATGTAACCTTATATCAGGGTGTAACTTTGGGCGGAACCGGTAAGGAAACCGGAAAACGTCATCCGACCTTAGAGGATAATGTAATGGTAAGTGCAGGAGCAAAAATCATCGGTTCCTTTACGGTAGGCGAGAATTCGAAAATCGGTGCCGGAAGTGTGGTAATTGAAGAGGTGCCGCCAAATTGTACCGTAGTAGGTGTTCCGGGACGAATCGTAAAACGTAATAATGTAAAAATTCCACGCAGCGATATGGATCAGTGCAATCTGCCGGACCCGGTACAGGAAGACATCAATGTATTGCAGCGGGAAAATTCAGAATTATGCAACCGTATCATTGATATGGAAAAAGAGATAAAAGCATTAAAGCAGGAAGTAGAAAAGAATTAAATAAGTAATTCCAGGAACGATGGAGGATAACATGGAGAACAACGTAAAGATTTTTAATACCCTTACAAGAAAAGTAGAGACCTTTGTGCCAAACGAAGATGGCAAAGTGAAAATGTATACCTGCGGACCAACCGTATATCATTTTGCACATATCGGAAATCTGCGCAGCTATATTATGGAAGATGTATTAGAGAAAACACTTCGCTATGCAGGTTATGATGTAAAGCGTGTCATGAACATAACAGACGTAGGACATCTTTCCAGTGATGCAGATACCGGTGAGGATAAAATGTTAAAGGGCGCAAAGCGTGAGCACAAGACCGTTATGGAGATTGCAAAGTATTATACCGATGCATTCTTTTCCGATTGCTCCAAATTAAATATCAAACGTCCGGATGTGGTAGAGCCGGCAACCAATTGTATCCCGGAATTTATTCATATGATAGAGGTACTTTTAGAGAAAGGCTATGCATATATTGCCGGAGAAAATGTATATTTTGATACATCAAAATTAGATGATTATTATGTATTCTCCAGCCAGAGCGAAAAAGAGCTGATGGTAGGTGTCCGTGATGACGTATCTGAGGATGAAAATAAGCGCAACAAGAGTGATTTTGTATTGTGGTTTACCAAGTCCAAATTCGATAACCAGGAACTGAAATGGGATAGTCCATGGGGCGTTGGTTATCCGGGCTGGCATATCGAGTGCTCCTGCATCAGCATGAAGCATTTAGGTGAATATATGGATATTCACTGCGGCGGTGTGGATAATATTTTCCCACATCATACCAATGAGATTGCACAGAGTGAAGCATATCTGGGACATAAATGGTGTAATTACTGGTTCCATGTGCATCATCTGAATGATAAATCAGGAAAAATGAGTAAATCCAAGGGAGATTTCCTGACCGTTTCCTTATTGGAAGAAAAAGGTTATCTGCCGCTGGTATATCGTATGTTCTGTCTGCAGTCCCATTACAGAAAGCCATTGGAATTCTCTTATGAAGTAATGGATAATATGGAAAATTCCTATGTAAAGCTTCGTAAGACCATTGCAAAACTGGATGCGTCTACAGAAGTAGAGCAGGATAAATTTGATGCATACAAAGAGAAATTCCTGCAGGCATTAGAGGATGATTTAAATACTTCCATGGCACTGACTGTAGTATATGAAGTATTGAAAGCCGATATGACCGATGCAACCAAGCTTGCACTGGTAAAAGATTTTGATTATGTATTATCTCTTGATTTAGCAGCGGGAGAAGCAGCAAATCCTGCCGATGAAATCGATGCAGATTTAGAAGCATATGTATTAGAAAAAATCGAAGAGCGTAAGGCTGCAAAGAAAGAAAAAGATTTTGCCAAAGCAGACGCAATTCGTAATGAACTTTTGGAAAAAGGAATTGTCTTAGAGGATACCAGAGAGGGTGTAAAATGGAAAAAGGCATAGATTCCCATATCAAAGAATATTTTGACCTGCCAAAGGTGGATGTAGCAACCTACTCCCCTTTGGCACTTGCCTACATAGGAGATGGCATTTATGACCTTGTCATAAGAAGCATTGTAGTTGGAAAAGGCAATACCAAGGCATCCCGTCTGCATCAGACCACCAGCCATCTGGTGAAAGCGCATGCGCAGGCAACGATGATGGAGACACTGACTCCGATGCTTACGGAAGACGAAACGGAAATTTACCGCAGAGGCAGAAATGCCAAGTCTCCGACCATGGCAAAAAACGCAACTATGTCAGATTATCGCCGTGCCACCGGCTTTGAAGCATTGATGGGCTATTTATATCTGACGGATCAGTTTGAGCGGATTTTGGAACTGGCGAAAGAAGCAATCAGACACTATAATGTGAAGACCGGAAAGAATGATCTGGCAGGAGGAAAGTAGAATGGAAGAAATGCAGATGGAAAACACACAGGCGGAAAGCACGAAGATAGAAGGAAGAAATGCAGTTTTAGAAGCATTTCGTTCCGGAAAAACCATAGACAAGCTGTTTGTATTAGATGGCTGTAAAGACGGTCCCATTCAGACCATTTTAAGAGAAGCGAAAAAGCATGATACGCTGGTACAGTTTGTGGCAAAAGAGCGTTTAGAGCAGTTGTCAGAGACGAAGAAGCATCAGGGTGTCATTGCCATGGCAGCAGCATTTTCCTATGCAACGGTAGAAGATATTTTAGAAAATGCCAGAAAGAAAAATGAGGCACCATTTGTCATTTTGCTGGATAATATTGAAGACCCGCACAATTTGGGTGCAATTATCCGTACTGCCAATCTGGCAGGTGCCCATGGCGTCATTATTCCAAAGCGCCGTGCAGTGGGACTGACCGCCACCGTAGCAAAGGCTTCTGCAGGAGCCATTTATTATACACCGGTAGCAAAGGTAACCAATCTTACCAATACCATCCGGGAATTAAAGGAGCAGGGCATGTGGTTTGTCTGTGCAGATATGGGTGGCACAACCATGTATGATCTGGATTTAAAAGGTTCTATCGGACTGGTTATTGGAAATGAAGGAGAAGGTGTCAGCAAATTAGTAAAAGAAAACTGTGACTTTGTGGCATCGATTCCAATGAAGGGAGATATTGACTCCTTAAATGCATCGGTAGCAACAGGTGTTTTAGCTTATGAAATTGTAAGACAGAGATTAAGTTAACAGGAGAGAGAGATGCAATCTTATCAGAACATGAGTGATGAGGAATTAATTGCAGCACTTCGTAGTGGTGAAAAAGAAATTACAGATTATCTGATGGACAAATACAAAAGTCTGGTTAAGAAAAAAGCAAAAGCACTTTATCTCATTGGTGGTGAGACGGACGATTTGATTCAGGAGGGAATGATTGGTCTGTTTAAAGCTGTCCGGGATTATCAGCCGGATAAAGACAGCAGTTTTTTTCATTTCGCAGACCTTTGTATTGCAAGACAGATGTATACAGCGGTGGAGGCTTCCAATCGGAAAAAGCATGCACCGCTCAATTCGTATGTACCACTTTATGCAGATAGTGAGGATTCGGAAGGCAGGAATCTGGCGGATGTGTTAGAGACTATAGATGAGGCGAATCCGGAGAATTTATTTATCAGTCAGGAAGACCGGGAAGATTTCAAGCGGAAAGTAAATGAAACTTTAAGCAAAATGGAACAGGAAGTGTTGTCGTATTATCTGCAGGGCTTTCGCTATGAGCAGATTGCAGAAGCTATGGGAAAAGAGCCGAAGGCTGTGGATAATGCGTTGCAGCGTTTAAAGAAGAAGTTGAAAGGGAAGTAACAGCATGAAAAATATCATTCACATTTTTCGTAAGGACGTAAGAGGACTTTGCAGGAATTTTTTCGCACTGGTCATTGCAATCGGATTGTGTTTTATTCCATCTTTGTATGCATGGTTTAATATTTATTCCAATGAGGATCCTTATGCCAACACCGGAAATATCTATATTGCAGTGGCATCTGAAGATGAAGGAATGAAATTAGAGGATGGCACAACCGTCAACATGGGTGTTCAGGTGATTGAGCAGTTGAAGGAGAATAAGTCCATAGGCTGGCAGTTTGTAGACAGCTCTGATGAAGCAATCAGCGGAGTAGAAAGTGGAAAATATTATGCGGCAGTAGTTATTGGTGACCGCTTTTCCGAGAGCATGTTCAGCATCTTTTCTAAAGGACTGGAGAATCCGACCATTACATATTATGAGAATGAGAAGAAAAATGCCATTGCAACGAAAATTACCGATACTGCAGTGAGCACATTAAAGTCCAGTATCAATGAGACATTTCTTGAGACAGCGGCAAGTGCCATGTTTGCCCAGATGGATAATCTTTCTGAGAAAATAAGTGAAGATGGCGGTGTGGATGGATTCCGCCAGAAATTAGAGCAGCTCAGCCAGAATTTAAAGGACTATGATGCCATGATAGACAGCTTCCTGTCCGGAAATGAAGAACTGAGCGCAGGGATTGATGAAGCCAATTCCAGTGTGTCAAAGGTGGAAGATAAAATTGATTCAGCTGTAAATTCCCTGAATGGAACAAAGACACAATTAGACAGTACGGATACTACACTTTCAGATTTTTCCAAGAATGTGGAGACAACCTTAACGGATATTGAGAATTCTTTGAATAAGATTTCAACGGATATTACCAATGCCGGACTGGGAGATTCTGCCAAGAAGACAACTGAAAGTATTGAGACAACAACGAATGATATCAAGACTTTAAATGACCAGTTGCAGTCGCTTTATGGAGCAATCAGTGGACTCAAGACAGATGAGAGCTTTACGGACGAGCAGAAAACGGATATGGATGATGTGATGTCACAGATTGATGCGTTGAAGCAGGATGCAGAAGAAATGCAGAAGCTTTTAGAGACACTGATGCCGGACAATGCATCAGATGCAGTAAAAGATGCGGTAGATACTGTGACAGGCGGAATGAATACAGCATTGTCTACCTGCAGCAAGACCATTGAAAATATGAAGAATGTATACACCAATAATCTGGTGCCTGGAGTATCCGGAATATTGGATACGGCATCCCAGATACTGGTCAATGTAACCAATCTTTTGAATAATCTGAATAATACATTAGGTGACATGGAAACCATTTTCGATGGAACCTTAGATATGGTAGATGCTACAGATGAAAGCTTTACACAGATTCAGACATTGCTGAAGACCTGTGATACAAAGATAGAAGAGGCAATCAGCAAGCTGAATGAAGCATCGGAAGATGAACAGATGCAGATTATCATGGAACTTTTGGGCGGCGATCCGGAATCCTATGGTAAATTCTTTGCACAGCCGGTAAAAGTGGAGACAAAGCAGGTTTATGAGATTAAAAATTATGGTTCTGCGGTTGCACCATTTTATACAACACTGGCACTCTGGGTAGGCGGTATTGTACTGGTGGCACTGATTAAGGTAAAGGCATCCGAAAAGGATTTGACGAATCCGAAGCGTTATCAGCTTTTCCTTGGAAGATATCTCATTTTCTTTGTGATGGGACAGATACAGGCATTGATTATTGTGCTGGGTAATATTTATCTGCTGCATTGTCAGGTGAAGAATCCGGTATTGTTCTGGTTTGCGGCGTCGCTGACGAGCTTTACCTTTACCTTATTAATCTATGCGCTGACACTTTCCTTTGGCGATATCGGAAAAGCACTGGTGGTTGTAATGGTCGTTATTCAGATTGCAGGTTCCGGTGGAACATATCCGATTGAGATATTGCCGGAATTTTACCGGCGGGTATATATTTTCTTCCCATTCCCATATGCCATTAATGCCATGCGTGAAACCATTGGCGGCATGTATGGCGGAACCTATGAGAAGAATCTGGCAGAGCTTCTGATTTTCGCAGCAGCGGCATTGTTAATCGGACTGCTGATTCGCGTACCATTTATGGGTATCAATCATTTCGTGGAAAAGCGAATGAAAGATACGAAGATGATGTAAGAGAGCAGGTGAAGAGCAGATGGAAAAGAAAGAAGATTATGAAAAGCTTTATGACATGCTTTTAGGCTATGAGCAGGAGATTCATAAGAAGAACCAGAAACGTATCCGCATCGGATTGCGGTGCCTTATCATTATTCCACTGATTTTCCTGGCATTGTTATTCTGGACAGAAAGCTCAAAAATTGTATTTTTGATTCTGTGGATTGTATCGCTGTTTATTCTGGCAGGATATTTAATCTTTGTAGAATATTCAGATTATAAATTACAGGAAAAATTAAATGAGATTTCCAACCGGGAGCAGCAGGAGAGAGATGCACTGATTGGCGATGGAATTGCCCAGGTAGAGGAACGGATTCGTACCGTACTTCAGACGGCAGAGCAGGAACTTTTAACGGATAGCACAAAGGAGTAGCAGAGGGATAACACATGAAAAATATTTTTAGAATCTTTTATCAGGATTTTAAGAGAGTCAGCACCAATGTGGTAGCAGTGGTTATTGTAATAGGTCTTTCTATTATTCCGTCACTGTACGCATGGTTTAATATATTGTCCAACTGGGACCCGTATGGACCGGAATCTACATCAAATCTTAAGATAGCAGTATATTCCGCAGATGAGGGAATTGACATGGGAGGTCTGTCTTTAAATATCGGAGACAGCGTCATTGATGCCCTGAAAGCCAATCAGACTATGGGCTGGCAGTTTACTGATACCATGGATGAAGCAACAGATGGTGTATACAGCAGTGAATATTATGCGGCACTGATTATTCCGGAGGATTTCTCCGAGAAAATGATAAGCTCCTTAACGGAGAAGTACAGAATCCGCAGATTATTTATTATGAAAATGAGAAGAAAAATGCCATTGCGCCAAAGATTACATCCAAGGCAAAAACGGCAGTACAGGAGCAGGTTAATGCAACCTTTGTCAGCACTCTGGCAGAAGTCATGTTAAAGGTAAATGATGTCATGGTAGAAAATGGAATGGATTCCGGCTCTATGATGAATCTTTTCCTGACACAGCTTAATGATTTAAGCGGAGATTTGGACAGCTATATTGCATTGCTGAATTCTTTTGTCAGCATTACCAATTCGGCATCCAGCCTGATTGATACGACACAGGTTATGCTGCCGAATCTGAATACGATGGTAGATGATGGTTCGAATACGGTAAATACCATGCAGGGAGCATTGAATTCCGGCAGCCTTAATGCCAGTGCTTTGGCTGAGGTTATTTCAGCAAATCTTAATACAGCAGCCGACAGCCTTGACAATATCAATACGCTGATACAGAATGCCTTAGATCAGTTGGATAACTATGGTGATTTATCTTCCGGCGGACTGCAGAGCGCAATTAATATGATGCCGCTGATCCGTCAGTTATTTGAAAACAGTGTGGCAGACTGGAAGGATGATGAAAGTGTTTCCGGTCAGATTGCAGAAATCGAAGCACAGTTAGATAAAATTGAAGCAGATTTAAACAGTGTCCAGAATAATGTCACAGATTTAAATACTGCAAAGGATACTTTAAACACTGAAATATCTACCGAAATAACTTCCTGTAAGACCGAAATAAAAGCTTTAAAAGATACGTTTGACTATTCGGTAAAAGGTCAGCTGGAGACAACCATTCAGTCCATGCAGGGGTCACTGAATCAGACACAGGCAATTTTAAATGGTGTCGATGGAGATTTTGATGAAGTATCGGAAGTGTTGGATGCTTATAGTGAAACCCTCGATAAGGGAAATGAAAGCTTAAGTGATTCACTGGCAGCAGCACAGGAAATGAAGGCCGGACTTGACAGTGTGATTACAAGTCTCAGTGCTCTGGAAATCAGTGACCAGTATCAGGCTTTGATGAAAATTTTAGAGACCGACCCGACTTTGTTAGGAGATTTCTTATCTTCTCCGGTCAATATGGAGACGAAAGAGATTTATCCGATTTCCAATTATGGTTCGGCAATGTCACCGTTCTATACGGTACTGGCATTGTGGGTAGGTGCGTTGATTCTGGTGGCAATCATTCATGTAAAGGTACTTCCGGATGAGAAAATACCGGATGCAAAACCTTACCAGAAATTCTTTGGAAGATATATTACATTCTTCCTGATTGGACAGGTGCAGGCATTGATTACTGCACTGGGAGATTTGTTTTATATTAAGATACAATGCCATAACCCGTTCTTATTCTGGCTTGCCTGCGCATGCTGCAGCTTTGTATTTACCTTATTTATGTACGCATTAACGGTAGCCTTTGAAAATGTCGGAGAGGCTTTGGCGGTAGTCATTATGGTTATCCAGGTAGCAGGAGCAGGCGGTTCCTTCCCAATCGAAGTACTGCCGGCAATCTATCAGCGAATTTACCGTTTCTTCCCATTCCCTTATGGAATGGATGCACTCCGGGAGACCATCGGTGGTATGTATGGAATGACTTATTGGAAATGCCTCGGCATCTTGGGCATCTATATTATAATTTCACTTCTGATTGGACTTGTAATTGCAGTTCCGTTCCGGAAGTTAAATATGAAGATTGAGCATAGCAAAGAAAAATCTGACATTATGCTGTAGAAAAGTATTGACAATCATAGCTCTCTATAGTATAGTATTACAAGTCGGGATTAGTTCCGACAGAATTGCTGGCATGGCTCAGTCGGTAGAGCGTCGCATTGGTAGTGCGGAGGTCACGGGTCCGATTCCCGTTGCCAGCTTAACTGGAAAAAAGGCTGTAATCCTTGATAAATCAAGGGTTACAGCCTTTTTGGTGATTATGCAAATCGCATAAAACATATTAACATCCGAGTCTGAATAATTTGCAGATTGTGTTAAATAACTCGGAACAGCTATTGAAATTAAAACACATAGTTTCGTCCTCCTTATTTTCTTTGAAATCATGTCTTAGCTAAGTACAAATGAATTGTAACAAGTCTGTAACATTTTCGCAATAGGAGTACATTGGAAACATGGGAAATATCTGGCCTTAGGATAAGCCGGGAGGAGTTGGCTCTTTCTCAAGCTTTGCAAACCAGCTATTAACGGCCTTGCTTACCTCGTCACGTTTACGAAAAGGAATCTGCACAATGGAGTGGTCTTCCATAATAAGGTCGTGCTGCAGAATTCCAGTGACATGGTTTAGGTTTACCAGATAGCTGCGGCCAACCGGAAGAAAACAGGCAACAGAGGCAAAGTCCTCGGTAAGCTGTGTCAGGTTTCCGGGAATCGTAAAAGTCTCTGATATAGCGTGCAGCAGGACATTGTGCTGCCCGGTTTCAAAAAAGAGAATATCTGAGTAAGGAAGAGAATATTCCTTCCTACGGACAGAAAAGGTAAATACTTCATTGGATTCCTCTAAAAGAGTATCGCAGCGGCTCATGGCATTGAGAAAGTCTGCGTGTGAGTAAGGCTTTTGCAGATAGTAAAGAGCATTTACCTCATAGCTTGCCATGGCATGTTCCGTAGAAGAAGTGGTGAAAATAATGCCACCTTCATAGCCCAGTGAACGAAGGATACGTGCTGTTTCCACACCGTCCTGGTTATTCATATAGATATCTAAAAACAGCAGAGCCGGATAACGCTTTTCTTCCTTATAATACTGAATCATCTCTTCGCCCGAAGAAAAAAGTAGAATCTCCATATTACAATGATGTTTTGTGGCATATGTATTCAGATGATGTTTTAACCGTAAGGCATCGCTTTCAGAATCTTCGCATAAGTAAATCAGCATAATTATTCTCCTGTATATAAAAAGTAAAAAACACCGGATACGAGACAAGTATAACATATTGAAAGAAAATAAGAATCATTTTTTATCGACAATCAGGAAGATAAAATCACAATTTGGAAGAATTGGTTGCAAAATTCCCGGCGTTTTCTTAAGATAGAAACTGTGTGAACAAAAGAAATAGAAATAAAAAAAGGAGAGGAAATATGGGAAGAAACCGAAAAAAACGATGTCTGGCATTTTTGATGGCATTGACTATGATGACAGGCTTATTTATGGGAGATGCTGCCGGACTACTGGTAAAGGCAGAGGATACGCCGGCATCTGTTCAAATAGGAAGTACAACATTAGAGACGGGCTGGTATGTGAAGGCGGTGGATTCTCCTTCTATACCGGGACCAGCTGCAAGGTATCGTGGTGTCGATAAAGTAGGGGAAGAACCGGAAAGTGGTGGCTATATTTACTTTGATAAGGATACGGCAACCATGACTGTATACAATGATATGGAGATTGCTACTTCCGGACCGAATCCGGTGACAGTAACGGATGGAAATCTAACAATTTCCGGGGCGGGAAATCTTACTGTTACAGGAACCTATAGTCCGGCATTTAACTTATCTGGAACCGGTGCTGCCGTTGTCACAAAGGATTTTACCGGAAATTTCAAGGTAACAAGTAATAGTAATGTAATAAACGGTGGCAGCAGATTTGAGATAGATACAACCGGTGATATTACACTGGAAACTGCATCAACGTCTTCAGAGCCAATTGTTTTGAGCAGTGGAGTGGTTGATTTAAGTGGAAAGAAAGTTACGATAACCGCACCATGTGGTATGATTGACAGTGGAGTATCCACACTGAACCTGACACAGACAGAAGGAGACCTTGCATTAAGTTCTGCATCTGATTATTATCCAATTTTCAGTGCAGAAAATGTTACCCTGAAAAATACCGGTGGAAAGGTAAAACTGGAAAATACCAGCACAGGGGTGTTGACTGACAGTAATCTTACGATTGAAGCTGCAGGAGATATTTCTTTAAAATCAGCGAAGGGAATAACAAGCAAGAGTAATCCACAGGTGAGATTAACTTCAACCAATGGGGATCTTACAATTGAACAGACCGCAAACCCTGTCATGCAAGATGGTAAGCTGACGATTCAGGCATTGGCAGGAGCAGTAAGCATTTCAACTAATGCACCGGTACCGATGTTTATGGCAGAACTTGATATAAAGGCAAAGAATGATGTAACACTGAAACAGAATGGAACAACAGATTCATCACTTACCTGGGGCGGAGCCGGTGGAAGTATTGAGAGTACCGATGGGAATATTACAATAGAACAGGAAAGCAGCACATATGTGATTTCAACTTTGAATGCAGTCAGCCTGAATGCAGGTGGAACGGTTACGGTAAAGAGAAATACGGAAGGAACAGCATTAGCTTCCATGGTGAACGGGATTCCTGCAACAGGTGTAATCCAGCTTGTAGACGGCACAAAGAAAGGAGCCATCGTAGATGGAACCGTATATGCTGCCAGCGGATGTACGCATCCAAAGCGTATCAATGGAAAATGTGTTGTATGTGATGACCAGGAGCCGGTGGCAGCTATTGTAGATGCCAACGGAAATGTAACAAATTATAACAGCCTGTCCGATGCATTCCATAATGCCAATGAATACAATACCGTAAAATTATTCGTTGATTATAAGAACAGCAGTGAATCAATTGATTTATCCTCTGTATATAAGGCTGTAAATCTTGATTTAAATGGGAAGAGTTTAACATTAGATGCATTCAATATCATGAATCACTTAAGCATTTCCAATGGAAAGCTGAACCTGAGAATGCTCAATGATGCAAATACTAGTCTTTCTGATAAATGTACATTAGAAAATGTGGAAGCGGATATCCATGAGATAAGTTGGACTGCAAATGGTGGCCTGGAATTAAAGAGCAGTAGACTTCATGTAGGTTCACAGGCATCCCCTTGCTCATTCTTTGTAGAAATGATTACAATAGCACCGGATGACGATTCTGTAATTACAGTAGAAAACATGATAAGTGGTCTGGCAAACTATAAAAATGTACCAGCAATGGAACAGGCATTGGACAAATTAATTCCTTTCGGATATTCAGTTTTTGTTGATACTGATATTACAGTACTGGATGAATCCGGAAATCGTGCCCAAAATCTGGTGCTTCGTAATAAGAAGCTGGCAGAAGCGGACATTACTTTAAACCCGGCTGCCTTTGTCTATGATGGCACAGGAAAAGAGCCGGCTGTAACCGTAACGTATGATGGAATGACATTAACTGAAGGAAGGGATTTTACGGTTACTTATGTTGATAATATTGAAGTGGGTGATACAGCTGCAGCAATTATCAGTGGTTCCCGCTTTTTAGGCAGTGTAACAAAATATTTCAGCATTACCAAAGCACATCGTGGAGCACCAACAGGACTTACCGCAGTAGCAGAAACCATTGATGGCAAAAATGATGGAAAGATTCGTGGTGTGAATGCGGAGATGGAATACAGTATTGATGGAACTACCTATACCGCAATTACAGAAAATGAATTGACCGGACTTGCTGACGGAACTTATCTGGTACGTTATCAGGAAACACGCAATTATTATGCGTCTTCTGCAACACAGATTGTAGTAGAAAAAGGACTTCCTTCTTCCGACAGCTTAAACCCGTCAAACCCGGGCGGCGGAAATAATCCGGAAAATACACCAGGTGGAAGCACGCCAAATGAAAATAATAATGGAACGACATTAACCGCCGGAAGTAATGTTGTTACAACATTGCCAGGCGCATCTTCGGTACAGACACCGGCAGCAACAACGTCTGATAGCAGCACACAGGTTAAAACCGGAGACGACAATCAGATATTCCTATATTTTCTTGTACTGATTGCTGCGGCAGGAGTGGCTGCGGGAGCATATGGCAGATTAAATGCAGGACGCCGTATGGAATAAGTGAAAAGGGATATATCGGAAATAGAAAAGTCATGAAATGAAAAATAAAAATGCTGTACTTTCAGAAATGGGAGTGCGGCATTTTTCTGTTGCAAAGAACATAAGGACGCGGTAAAATGTAGCGTAGTCAAAGAAGAGGAGATAGAAGATGCTGACACAGTTTTCAAGAACCGAACTATTGCTTGGAAAAGAAGCAATGGAAAAATTAAAGAATGCAAAGGTTGCAGTATTTGGAATTGGCGGAGTAGGTGGATATGTCTGCGAAGCACTGGTAAGAAGCGGAGTTGGAGCTTTTGATCTGATTGATGATGACAAGGTATGCCTGACGAATCTCAACCGTCAGATTATTGCAACCAGAAAGACCGTTGGAAAATATAAAACAGACGTCATGAAAGACCGCATTTTAGAGATTAATCCGGATGCCAGGGTAGAAGTGCATAAATGCTTTTTCCTTCCGGAAAATGCGGATGAATTTCCTTTTGAAGAGTATGATTATATCGTAGATGCAGTAGATACGGTAACAGCGAAGATTTCACTGGTTATGAAGGCACAGGAGATGAATGTGCCGATTATCAGCAGTATGGGAGCCGGAAATAAGTTAGATGCCAGTCAGTTCCGTGTGGCAGATATTTATAAGACAAAGGTATGCCCGCTGGCAAAAGTAATGCGCCGTGAGTTAAAGAAACGTGGCGTAAAGAAGCTTAAGGTGGTTTATTCCGAAGAGCAGCCAACCAGACCAGTTGAAGATATGGCAATCAGCTGTAGAACCAACTGTATCTGTCCGCCGGGAGCAGCCCATAAATGTACGGAGCGGCGTGATATTCCGGGCAGTGTGGCATTTGTGCCATCTGTCGCTGGACTGATTATCGCAGGTGAAGTAGTAAAGGATCTGGCAGCAAAATAGGAAACAGATAAAGAAAACCGGATGTGGAATCACATCCGGTTTTCCGTTTCTATTGATTTCCTTATCAGGAAAATTATTTCTGAGGACCTGCAGAAACAAGAGCTTTACCAGCTTCATTTCCTTCGTATTTAGCAAAGTTCTTGATGAATCTGTCAGCAAGATCTAATGCTTTTGTCTCCCATTCAGAAGCATCTGCGTAAGTATCACGAGGATCTAAGATGCCTGAATCAACACCTGGAAGCTCGGTAGGAACTTCAAAGTTGAAGAATGGAATCTGTTTTGTAGGAGCACTTAAGATAGCTCCGCTTAAGATAGCATCGATGATACCACGGGTATCTTTGATGGAGATACGTTTTCCGGTTCCGTTCCATCCTGTATTTACGAGGTAAGCCTTAGCTCCGCTCTTTTCCATTTTCTTAACAAGCTCTGCAGCGTATTTTGTAGGATGCAGCTCTAAGAAAGCCTGTCCGAAACATGCTGAGAAAGTAGGTGTAGGCTCTGTGATTCCACGCTCTGTACCAGCAAGTTTTGCTGTAAATCCAGACAGGAAGTAGTACTGAGTCTGCTCTGGAGTTAAGATAGATACTGGAGGCAGTACTCCGAATGCATCTGCGGAAAGGAAGATGACATTCTTAGCTGCTGGAGCAGAAGAAATCGGGCGGACAATGTTCTCAATGTGGTTGATTGGGTAAGATACACGGGTGTTTTCTGTTACGCTCTTATCAGCAAAATCGATTTTTCCGTTAGCATCTAATGTTACGTTCTCAAGAAGAGCGTCACGTCTGATTGCATTGTAGATATCCGGCTCGGAATCCTTGTCAAGGTCGATAACCTTAGCGTAGCATCCACCCTCGAAGTTGAATACGCCGTTGTCATCCCAACCATGCTCGTCATCACCGATTAAGAGACGCTTAGGATCGGTTGAAAGGGTTGTCTTACCTGTTCCGGAAAGTCCGAAGAAGATAGCGGTGTTTTCACCGTTCATATCTGTGTTAGCAGAGCAGTGCATGGAAGCGATGCCCTTTAATGGCAGATAGTAGTTCATCATAGAGAACATACCTTTTTTCATTTCTCCGCCGTACCATGTATTAACGATAACCTGTTCACGGCTTGTAATGTTGAACATTACTGCTGTCTCAGAGTTTAATCCTAATTCTTTGTAGTTTTCAACTTTTGCTTTAGAAGCATTGTAAACGATGAAGTCCGGCTCAAAGTTCTTTAATTCTTCTTCAGTAGGCTGGATGAACATATTTGTTACGAAATGTGCCTGCCAAGCTACTTCTACGATGAAACGGATAGCCATACGGGTATCTTTGTTAGCACCACAGAAAGCATCTACTACATAAAGTTTTTTGTTAGAAAGTTCTTTGATAGCAATGTCTTTTACAGCACTCCATGCTTCCTCAGATGCTGGATGGTTGTCGTTCTTGTATTCATCAGATGTCCACCATACAGTGTCTTTGGAGTTCTTGTCCATAACGATGAATTTGTCTTTAGGGGAACGACCTGTATAGATACCAGTCATAACATTGACTGCGCCAAGTTCACTTTCCTGACCTTTTTCATAGCCTTCCAGTTCTGGCTTGGTCTCTTCTGCGAATAATGTTTCGTAGGATGGGTTGTAGACAATTTCTGTTGTTCCAGTAATGCCATACTTGCTTAAATTGATTTCTGCCATTTTGTTTTTACCTCTTTCCTTTAAATATAGTAATATGATAATCGCCCGCAAAAAGCAGGTTTTTATGATATCTTGACTGAGAAACTATAAATCCTAGTTACGTCATCATAATTATTATACATAAATAAGTCATAAAATCAATAAAAAAACTGCGAAATTTTTATAAAGTGAAGAAAGTTGAAAGATTTTCCCCCTAAAGAATTAGCCTCCTGCTTAAAAATGCTGCCATATAATTCTACAGAAGTCCGTTGCGGCAGCACCACAGACAAGCTATAATACAAAGTAAGAGAAAAATATAATCTTACTTTGTAGGATAATCTTGTATAGAAAAGGAGCACATGGGCTATGAAGATATTTCACTTATCCGACCTTCACATCGGATTGAAATTAATGAATCATGATTTAAGGGAAGACCAGGAATATATCCTGCATCAGATTGTAGAGCGGGCCAGAGAAGAAAAACCGGATGCCATTTTGATTGCAGGAGATATTTATGATAAAGCAGTGCCGGCGGCAGAGGCAGTAGAGGTATTCGATCATTTTATCAATGAACTGACGGAGATGGTGCCGGAGGCTGTCCTTATGATGATTAGCGGAAACCATGACAGCGCACCAAGAGTGAACTGTTTCCGAAGCATTTTATCAAGACAGCATTTATATATGATAGGAAAGCCGCCTGAGACGAAAGAGGAATACATTGAGAAAGTGACATTGACGGATAAGTATGGAAAAGTGAATTTTTATCTTCTGCCCTTTGTGAAGCCGTCTATGGTAAAGCAGATTGTGGGAACGGATGAAAATGATAACAATCTTTCTTATGATGCAACTTTGCATAAGCTTCTGGAAAGAGAAAATGTAAATGAAGCAGAGCGGAATGTGCTGGTGAGCCACCAGTTCTATCTGCCGGCAGGAAAAGCGGCGGAGGATGTTGAGCGGATGGATTCCGAAATCCGCACCGTGGGAAATATTGATGAAGTGTCTGCGGATGTGTTGGAGCGGTTTGACTATGCGGCATTGGGACATATTCATAAGCCTATGACCGTGGGAAAAGAGTGTTATCGTTACTGTGGAACACCTCTTGCCTGCTCCGTCAGTGAAGCGGGACAGAAAAAGGGCATTATTATGGTGGAACTGGAAGAAAAGGGCAAGCTTTCCACCAGAGTAATTCCGTTAAAACCACTGCGCCAGGTGCGTATTGTGGAAGGAGAATTAGAAGAAGTATTAAAGCAGCCATCCGATAATTTTGTAACTGTGATTCTTACCGATAAGGTGGATGTCAATGTCTTTGACATGCAGGACCGGCTGCGTCATGCATTTCCCAATTTGCTGGAAATCCGAAGAGAAACGCTGCACAAAGCCAATTATGAAATGGAAAAATTCCGGCATGAGGCAGAGCTTGATGCCTTTTCGCTATGCTGTGAGTTTATCGGAGAGATGAACGAGGAAGAGAGAGAAATTCTTAAGGAAGTCATCAATAAAGTAGAGGAGGAGGCTGAGTTATGAGACCATTAACTTTGGAAATGCAGGCATTTGGTTCTTATGGAGACCGGACGAAAATTGATTTTCGAAAACCATCCCAGAATTTATTTCTGATTACCGGGGATACCGGTTCCGGCAAGTCCACTATTTTTGATGCCATAGCCTTTGCGTTATATGGAGAAGCCAGTTCCACAGCTAATAAAAAAAGTGGAACAGAGCTGCAGAGTCAGTTTGCCACAGCAGGCGCAGAGCCTTATGTGGAATTGAAATTCTGTGAAGGAACAGAAGAAAGCGGCGTCTATACAGTGCGCCGTGTACCAAGACATGTCCGCCCATTGAAGCGGGGAAGCGGTGAAAAAGAAGAAAGCGAATCCGTTACCTTAATCATGCCGGATGAAACCGTTTATTCGCAAAAGGAAACGAATCAGAAAATCATTGATATTGTCGGGCTGAACAAGGGGCAGTTTATGCAGGTGGCAATGATTGCCCAGGGAGAATTTATGGAACTGCTCCGGGCAAAATCCGATGAGAAAAAAGTGATTTTTCGAAAATTATTCCACACAGAAAAATATGAAAAGATTGCCAATGAATTAGGGGACCGGAAAAGAAAATTAGATGCAGAGATTGCCACAATCCGTACGAAGTTTCATGCCAAAGCTGAGAATGCGGACATACCGGAAGCCTTTGAAGAAGCCGAAGCTCTGTTGGCATTGAAAAAGAAGATGCAGCAGGCGGATGCAAAAGCACCGGAGATGGAACGCTTTTTAGAATTGATGCAGCAATTGTGCCAGTATCTTAAGGAAGAGGGAAAGAAGAAAAAGAAGGAGACAAAAGAAGCGGAAAAACTGCGGGAGCATTGCAGGAGTGCGTTGCAGGAAGCGGAAAATCTGCAAAAATCCTTTACCCAGATGGAAGAAGCACAGCGGGAGTTAGCACGCCTTTTTGAAGCGGAAGAGGAGATAAAAGAGACTGCCCGCTTAGAGCAGAGGATAAAGCTTGCCTATGATGCAAAGCAGCTCTATCAGCAGTATGAAGAAGCGGTAAAGAGGCTGGAGAATTTAAAGGCAGAACAGCAGAAATTAGAAGAAAAGCTGCCGGAGATAAAGAAAGCTTTAAAAGAGGCAGAAAAGGAAAGAAACTTAGCAGAGGCGGAAAAGGAAACACAGCAGAAAAATTACAGTATTATAGAAGAAAAAGTAAATCGCACGAAAGCGGCATTGAAAGAAATAAGAAAAGCCGCACAGGAAGTAGAGCAGAGTAAAGATGCTTTGCAGCAGGCGGAAGAGACGGAAAAAGAGACAAAAGAAAAAAGTACTGTCTTAGAGCAGAATATCGTGCAGTGGAAGAAAGAAGCGGAAGCCTTCGAAGAAATTGAAGTAAGGCAGTTACAGATTACCGGAAAGAAAAATGCTCTTGCAGAAATCGAAGATGCCGTAGCAGAGATTACAGAATCAAAGCAGCTTCTTGGTAAAGAAAAGAAACAGGAGGAACATGCAAAAGAGATTTATCGGGAAGCATCCGGACAGTATCAGGCAAAGCAGCAGGAATACGAAGCATATCGTAAGCGATTTTTCGATGCGCAGGCAGGTATTTTAGCAAAGGAATTAAAAGAGGGAGAGCCATGCCCGGTCTGCGGTTCCATGGAACATCCAAAGCCATGCATTGCGGTAGAAATGCAGGAAGAATTAAGCCGGGAAATGTTAGAAGCTTTAGAAAAAACGATTGCAAAGTTACAACAGAAGCAGGAAGCGGCATCTACAGAAGCCGGTGCATGCCACGTAAGAAGAGAGAACCGGGAGAAAGAGTTGGCAGAAAGAAAGGAAAAGTGCCGGAATAAAATAGAAGACTTTGGAAAGGAAGCAAACCCGGCAGCCGATAATGAAATAGAACCGTGGCTTGTCGCGCAAAAGAAAAAGCTTGCAAAAGAAGAAGAAACACTTTCTCAGGAGATAAAAAAGAAGAAGGAATTGTCTCATAAATTAGAAGAGGCAGAAGCAAAAAAGATTGCACTTCAAAAAGAAGAGACAGAAGCAACAGAAAAGAAGCTATTGGCAAAAGAGCAGTTTGACCGTTGTCAGGCAGCTTACACAGAGCGGAACCGCACCCTTGACTATACATCTGAAAAAGAAGCGGATGAAGTCTTGGCAGAAGCACAGCAGAAGAAGGCTTCTGCAGAAAGTGCATATGCAAAGGCTGATAAAGAAAAGAGCCGTTTAGAGGAAGAGAAAACCGGTACACAGACAGGCATTGTCCGTTGTGAAAGAGAACTTCCGGAACGGAAAAAGGAAGCAGAAGCCAAGCAGCAAAAATATGATTTATATATAGAAGAAAAAGATATTTCCAAACTGGAATGGCAGACGCTGGTGGAGCAGTATTCGATAGATGCCATGGAAGAGATGCGGCAGAAAAGGGAAGATTATCAGAATCAGAAGACGATGTATCAGAGCCGCTATGAGACAGCCAGAGAAACGGTAGGAGAGAAAGAAAAACCGGATATAGAGAAGCTTTCAGAGGAACTTAAGGCAGCAGAGGAGCAGAGTAAGCTTGCAGGCAGGGCAGCCAATGAGTGGGAGATTTCTAATCAGAAGGATACGGAAATCTTAGAAGCGGTAGAGGAAATATGGAGCGGGCGGCAGCAGGTATTAGAGCAGCACAACCGTATAACACGGCTTTATACTGTCATTTCCGGAAATGTGTCCGGCAGCCGTATGGATTTGGAGACCTTTGTGCAACGTTATTATCTGGAGCGGATTCTTTATGCAGCAAACCGCCGTTTTGAAGAAATGTCAGCAGGACAGTTTGAACTCAGAATGTTTGATGAGAAGAAGGCTGCAATCGGAAAGAATAAGGGACTTGACCTTATGGTATATTCCAATGTAACCGGAAAAGAGCGGGAAGTCCGTACGCTTTCCGGAGGAGAATCCTTTATGGCGGCGTTATCCATGGCATTGGGCATGGCAGATGAGATTCAGGAAAATTCTGCTGCCATACATCTTGATATGATGTTTATTGATGAAGGCTTTGGTTCCCTGGATGAGCATGCAAGAGAGCAGGCAGTCCGGGTATTAAAAGAGATGGCAGGCGGCTCAAAGCTTATTGGAATCATTTCCCATGTAACAGAATTAAAGCAGGAAATGGAAGACCAGCTTCTTATTACAAAAGATGAAGAAGGAAGCCATGTCCGCTGGCAGTTAAGCTAGCGGATAGGCTCCCTGTTCTAACATTTCCGTCACCATGGAAGCCATAGCGGAAGGAAGCTCCTTCATTCCGTTTTGCAGCCATTTTAAGAAAACATTATAGAGCGCACCGGAATAGAAGTAGACTTTATACCGGTGGATATCATTATAAGGCATGTCACCCATATGATTTTCTAATTCCTGATCAAAAAGGTCTAAGTAAATGTATGCAAGACCTGCCTTATATACACTTAAAATAAATTTCTTGTAAGTCTTAAAATACCGGAAAATCAGTAAAATTGCCTCATAGCTGAAAAAGTCATTTTCAAGCTTTTCTGCCCGCTTCCGGTATTCTTCCATAATATCGTCTGTAATCTTAATTAATACTTCTTCCTTGGAATGAAAATTCCGGTAATAGGAAGCTCTTGCCACTTCGGCAGTGGTAATAATATCGGTTACGGATATATCGGAAAATGCTTTGGTGTCCATGAGTTTGGTCAGGGCACGGGCAATCTTTAATTTTACCTGGCGGTTCGCTTCGTATCTTTTGTCGGTTTCTTTCATTTAAATGCTCCTGTTCGTATGTGCTATGGATGTGTGCCGGTGGGTGGGACAGTCGCTTTATATTTGTTATTACGATTTGTATTTGATACATACATTGCTTCTAACGTCAAAGAGCGGTTTTTCTTGCACTGCATTTTTCTTTTGCCGATAAAGCCTGTCTTTCCAATGTTTGACAGTATGCCGGACTCTGTTCGCCTGAATGCGGATACGATATATGCAGTCTGTTAGAGACGCTTAGAATTCCGGCAGCAACCGGCAACGCTGGCACAGGGACGTGCCAGCGAGGCACATCTTAAGCATGGATGCGAATATGTGCCGGTTGCCGGAAGATACGGAAACTTTAACGGAATTCTTAGCGTCTCTTTCAGACGGAATGTGGTATCCGCAACAGACGGACAGAGCCGGCATCCGGTCAAAGCAACGGAAAGGACAGCCTGACAGCAAGAAAAATACAGTGCTAAGAAAAATAACGCTCTTTGCGTAATGAACCAATGCACATATCAAATGCAAATCGTAAGAAACGAATATCATATTCTGTCCCACCCACCGGCACCACATCCGTATCATGATACAAAATGATATAAAATGTCTCACATCAAACCGTTGAAAAAAGGGAAAACTATGCTACAATGCTACTTATGCAGCCACAACAATGTGATATAAATTATCTCACATATAGTGTGGCATAGATACAGACAACAGTCAAGAGATGGAGACGAAAATGAAGATAATTACAGATACAGGATCTGATATATTTGAAACCGAAGCAAAGGCAATGGGCGTGGATCTGGTGCCGATTTCGGCAAACTTTGCAGATGTTATATTCGACCGGAATACAGAAGAGAATTTCAAAGCATTTTATGAGAAACTGCGCAGCGAGGAACAACTTCCGGTATCCAGCCAGCCATCACCGGCAGCATTTTTAGAAAAGTATGAAGCGGCAGAAGAAGCAGGCGAAGAAGTGTTGGTGATTCTTATTTCCTCGAAGCTTTCGGGAACTTATAATGGGGCAGTGCTGGCAAAAGAAATGTGCGGATATGAAAAGATATATATCGTGGATTCCCTGCAGGCATCCTTATCCTTGCGGCTTCTGGTGGAGTATGCCGTGAAGTTAAAAGAAGAAGGCAAAAGTGCAGAAGAGATTGCAGGAATCTTGGAAGAAGTAAAGAACCGCACCTATCTTACCGGTGTTCCGTCCACATTATTATATTTGAAAAAGGGCGGACGTATTTCTCCGGTAGTTGCAGCAGTGGGAAATGTAATGGGAATCAAGCCGGTACTGCTGCTCCGGAATGGAGAGATTGAAGGCTATTCCAAAGCCCGCGGCATGAAAGCAGCGAAAAGCGGAATGCAGGCTTTCTTAAAAAAAGGAGAAGTGGATAGCTGCATGCCGGTAGAATTTGCTCACAGCAATAACCCGGAAATGGGAGAGGAATTCCGGAAAGAAACCATGGAAGCTTTTTCCCTGACAGAAAGCAGCTTACATGAAGTTGGAATGGCAATCGGAACCCATATCGGACCGGATGCACTTCTGATGGCATTTATTTTAAAAGAAAGCATGAAATAAGAATTTTCAGATTTAAGGATTCTTTAATAATTGATTCGTTATAGTAGAACCAGCAAAGGAAATAAAACTTTGCCGGTTCTTTTTTTGCTTTACAGGAAATTGACTGCAAAGTAAAAAACGCTCCGCGAGGATGCACACTGCGGCGTATAAGGTAGATGTCGCAAGCGACCGCCGCAGGCGCGGGAATGTGCCAAGGCACATTTTTGTTACAAGTAGCGAGAAAATCGCAAAGCGCGTTTCGCGTAGTTGAGGTATACTAAGAGGATAGAAAGGAGCAGAAGATGTTTTGGGATATCTTACGCAAAGACTTAAAGCGAAAGAAAACAATTAATATTGTAATTTTGCTGTTTATTATTTTAGCTGCCATGTTTGTGGCAAGCGGGCTGAACAATGTACTGACGGTAGTAAATGGAACCGATTATTATCTTAATCAGGCAGACATTGGAGATTATGTAGTACTGACCCAGCAGGGGGATGGCGGTGTGCCGGAGCTTTTGGATACCTGTCAGTATGTAAAAGACTACCGCATGGATCATATTATGTATGCAGCCAAGGGGAATATCAAGGCAGAGGGAAAAGAACTTGATATAGCAAACAAGGCAATGATCATAGAATCCATTTCCGAAAGTGAGATACATTTTTTCACAAAGGATAATAAGGAGCTTACAAAAGTGCCTGAGGGTGAGGTCTATGTCACAGGAAATTTCTTAGATGCAAATGATTTAAAAGAGGGAGATAAACTTACGATTACCCATGGCAAAAACAGTGTGGAGCTTACGATTGCTGGAAAAGCAAAAGATGCGCTGCTGGGTTCTGAATTTATGGGAAATAAAAGATTTATTTTAAATGAAGCGGATTATCAGAAATTTGCATCGGATGAAAGTCTTGCAGAATACCGGGGCGAGATCATTTATATTGACACAGACAATCCATCGGAAATAGCCTCTTTATTAAGCAATGCATCCGACATCCGATTCAACCGGGGACGGGACATTTTTAAATTGTGTTATGTCATGGATATGATTGTGGCATTTGTGGTACTGGTTTTAAGTGTATGCCTGATGATTGTATTCTTTGCAGTGTTGAAATTTACGATTACTTTTACGGTGACAGAAGAATACCGGGAAATCGGTGTCATGAAAGCCATCGGAATTACGGACTTTAAGATACGAAGCCTTTATCTTGTAAAATATCTGATGCTGGCTGTTGTGGGAGCAGCAATTGGATTCCTGGCAAGCATCCCATTTGGCAATATGCTGCTGCAGTCTGTGACAGAAAATATGATGTTGGGAAACAGTCATGCCATTACGGTAAATTTCATAGGAGCAGTCATTGTTATTGCAGTTACTATCTGGTTTGCATACCGGTGTACCGGAAAAGTAAAGAAGCTGACACCGGTGGATGCCATCCGAAACGGTCAGTCCGGAGAACGCTTTAAAAAGAAATCCATTTACCGGCTGGGAAAAAGCCGTTTTAACAGTACCTGGTATCTGGCAGTCAATGATATTTTAAGCAGTCCAAGACGGTTCCTTACGATTATATTGTCCTTTTTCCTCTGTTCCGTTTTTATGCTGGGAGTGGTTATTACAACAGATACCATGAAAAGTAAGAATCTGATTACAACATTTGGAAAAGAAAGTGATGTCTATGTATCAGATGTATCACAGACAATGGAGAATATGGCAGGAAAGACCCGGGCGGATTTGGCAAAAGAATTAGAATGCCTGGCAGAAGAACTTACGGAAGAAGGCATGCCATCGGAAATGTCTGTTGAGATACAGTATACTATAAAGATAAACTTTCACAGCTTCATATAGGGTTTAACATGGGGGAGTATCAGAATTTTCTGGTGAAAGCAGATACAGAACGTTTGCTGGAAGTATTGCAGAATATCATAGAAAATGCTATAAAATATGGTAGTGGCAAAAAAATTGGTATATCAATTTCAAAAGAAGAAGACTGTGTGCTGATTACCGTGGAAAATACAGGAGAAGTTCTTCCGGCAGAAGAACTTCCGCATCTTTTTGACAGCTTCTATCGTGGCTCCAATGCAGGAAGCCAGGAAGGAAGCGGACTGGGGCTTTATATATGCAGAAAGCTGATGCATAAAATGAACGGGGATGTTTTTCTGAAACAGGAAGAAAATCTTTTTTCGGTAACTGTGGTAGTGGGGATGGCAAATTAGTCAATGAAAAAGGCAGGAAGAAAATGTAATATGATAAAAGCAGTTTTATTTGATATGGACGGAACACTCATTGATACAGAGAAATATTATAGAATCTGCTGGCCTAAGGCAATGGCGCATTTTGGCTATGAAATGAGTGATGAGCAGGCATTGTCCATGCGTTCCTTAGGACAACCCTTTGCACCGACGCATTTAAAGGAAATGTTTGCAGATGAGAATCTTGACTATCCGGCTATCCGGGCTTACCGGAAGGAATTGATGGAGGAATATCTTGCAAAGAACGGTATTGAGATAAAAAGAGGAGCTATTGAGTTATTGAATTTCTTAAAAGAAAAGAAAATCCGGCGGGCAGTTGCAACGGCAACCGACATGGAACGGACAGAAAGATATTTAAAGCAGATAGGACTATATCCGTACTTTGATGAAATCATCAGTGCAACCATGGTAGAACACGGAAAGCCGGCACCGGATATCTATACTTTTGCATGTGCACAACTTGGACTTGCTCCGGAAGAATGCCTTGCGGTGGAGGATTCGCCCAATGGGATTATGAGTGCTTGTCGGGCAGGCTGTCAGGTGGCAATGGTTCCGGATCAGACACAGCCAGATGATGAATTAAAAAAGAAACTTACGATATGTGTAAATACACTGGATGAATTGAAAAACTTATTTTCATAAAATGGGAGAGGGAAGATGAATTTTTTATTTGATACTTCGATTGATGTGAGCCGCAGACAGTTTTATGTGCTGGCAATGGGAAGCTGTATCGGAAATCTGGCAGGATTTATTGGAAATGCATTGATTTTCGGATGGAGCGGAACAACGATTTTCTGCGGAATCTGTATGTTACTTATGGTCGCAGGAAGTTTCATTGGAATTAAAAAAGGACAGATACGTTATGCGTCTTATTTGATGATAGCAGTATTAAGCCTTGTGGAATTTCCGGCACTGTATTATATATATCAGACGGGAACGATTGTATACATGGTACTTGCGATGGTAGCAATTGCGATTTTTATTCCAACCGGAAATGCAATCCGGTTTGCCGGCGTGGTAATTGTAGCAGATGTGGCAGCAGTTATTTTAGCCTATATGAGACCGCTGGAAAGTGAAAAACTGTCAAAAGAAGTCGTGCTGCAGAGCACACTTTGTTCCCTGCTTATCGTTTTACTTTGTGTCTTTTTAATTTCTATCCTGCTTCAGATGCAGAGACAGAGACAGGAAGAAGAAGTAAAGAAGTTGAATGAACAGTTGAAAGATGCCGCAGATAAAGATGCACTGACCGGAATCTATAATCGTCGTTATTTAAATCAGTATCTGGGAGACCTTATTCTGGATGAGAAGGAAGAATTTGATGCGGTACTGATTGACCTTGACTTCTTTAAACATGTGAATGACACATACGGACATGGATTTGGAGATATTATTCTGGTGGAATTTGCAAGACTTTTAACAAAGCATGTAAAGAATAAAGGGATTGCAGTACGCTTTGGCGGAGAAGAATTTATGCTGGTTTTAAAGGGGATGAACACGGATGAAATCGGTAAAATGCTAGAGCATATAAGATGGGAATATAAAGAATTTACAAAGCATGAAAAGAATATCGAATGTTCTTTCAGCAGTGGAGTACAGCATTATACAGAAGGGATTGCTGTTACGGTATTATACCGCTTAGCGGATGAGAAGCTCTATGCTGCAAAAGAACGGGGAAGAAACCAGGATGTCTTTGATTTAGAATAATAGAAAGATAAAAAAGGGGCGAGAAACGAAAAGGAACATCAGGAGGATTCGTTTGTGAAAGGGAAAAAGTTTTTAGTAATGATATTAAGTGCAGCGTTGGGAATGTCAACGTTTGCGGCTTGCGGAAGCAGAGTCGTGGAGCCGGAGAAAAAGACCACAGAAACAGAGGCAGAGACTGAGACGGAAGAAACGGAAAACTCAGAAGAGGTGACAGAGGAGACAGAAACGGAAAATGTGGATGAAGATGACATTTTTGCACAGCTTGCAGGAGAAAGCTTTATGTTTACCAGCGGAGCCGGTGCATGGGATTCTACATTGATTTTATCCGAGGATGGCTCTTTTGTGGGAAATTATCATGATGCAGATGCGGGAGATAGCGGGGATGGATATCCAAATGGAACCCTTTACTATTGTGATTTCTATGGAAAATTCACCCGGCCGGAAAAGATAAATGATTATACCTATGAGATGCAGTTGGAGGATATTGCAACGAAGGAAACAGAAGGCGACACGGAAATTAAAGGCGGCGTGAAATATATTTACACGGGACCGGCTGGGTTGGAAGAGGTTTATGATTTATATATTTATCTGCCGGGTGCACCGTTAGATGAATTGCCGGAAAGATTCCTGGACTGGGCATCCATTGGTCTTACCGATGAGGATACGACGCTTCCATTCTATGCAATTTTTAATACGCTGACCTTTGATACCTTTTTAGGACCGAGTGGAGATAAGGTTACGGTAAATGATAAAACCACAACTTCCGATGTATCCATAGAGAGTGAATTGCAGAAAATCGAGGAGAAAGCAGCAGCCATGCAGGAAGACCTTTCCAGTGGAGAACTGGCACAGCAGGAAATGAATACCCTGTCTCTGCAGTTGTATCAGTTGTGGGATAATGAGCTGAATTCTATCTGGAGCCGTTTAAAAGAGACTTTGGATGAGGACACTATGACGACTCTTACCCAGGAAGAGCGTGACTGGATTAAGACAAAAGACAGTGCAGTAGAGGAAGCCGGCAAAGATGCCGAGGGCGGAAGCTTCAGCCATTATTGGAAAATGATAAGGCGGCAGAATTAACAAGAAACAGGGTATATGAACTGGCAGAGTATTTGAAATAAAAAGATATTTTAGCGAGGGAAAATGGTTACATTAAATGATTACTTATACTCCGGAGCAACGGTGTTCCGGATATTGAAAAAGTATACGCAGGACCTCCGGGCATCCGCAAAAGTATCAAAAAATGAAGTGGATCTGGTGCACTGCAATTTCCTGATTCAGATTATGGAACTGTTAGAGCACAATGATTTCCTGACAGCGCAGTCCCAGAAAATCCGTGAGTTCTACAAATATATGGCAATGGAATATCCTTATCTTTCCTTTACTTTTAAAGGAAGAATCAAGTCACTGATTCGTGCGGAGGGCAAATTCAACGGCTATATTGTAGAGTACATTTATGATTATTATAAAAAGCATAAAAGCTATCCGGACATTGCAGAATTAAAGGAAAAGCTGAACTGCTTCCGTGATCTGATTGCATACCGGATTGTGATTTCCATGCCACGGTGTCATTTGAAAAATCATGAGAACCGCGAAGAAGAGGAATTAAAGCACCTTTATCAGATTGCAAATGTGCTGCCACAGTTTTTAGAGGAGCGTGGATTTACGGCAGAGCCGACAGGCGGTGTCTTAAGAAGCAGTTCCCCGCTTTTGGATGATGCTGTAAAACCATATTACCGGGATTATATCACCAGCGAAAAGGAGGACGATTACAAATCCTTACATATTACTTTTTATGATAACAGTGCGAGATGTTATGTGGAAATGCAGCTTCGCACAAAGCAGATGGATGACATTGCAGAAATCGGTTCCGCCAATCATATTAATTATGAGAAAAAGCAGGAAGCATCCAGAGCACGCCGGGATACCATCCCGGAGGGAGAATGCATTTATTTTGATGAAGCTTATGAACGGTGCAGGCGTTTGCAGGAACTGGAGCTTTCCGGTGTGGATGTCGACATGTTTACAGCAGTAAGCAACAGCCTGATGAATGACGGCTGCGGCTTATACCGGGGAAGACTGATTCTTCCTTATGAGCATTTGTCGAGATTTCAGAATGATTTGATTGATTAGAAATAGAACAGAATGGAAGCGTACGAAACGGAGAAGGCAGCTATGGGTGAAAATATGGAAAAGGAACAATGGATGAAAGAGAGTCTCCAGATGCAGAAGGCAAGCTGGATTCAGGATGAAATCACAAAGCGCAGAGAGCGGGAAGATGAGTTGCTGCAGCAGATTTTTATGGAACAGAAAATGTTGCAGGAACTGGACGAAGACATGGACGAAAATATGGCACATGCCAGAGAAGGCCGCAAATACCGGGAGGACATGAAGGAGCGGGTCAATGACCGGGTATATGAAATTCATGACCTGAGTGCAGATAAGCGCGAGGGAATGCGGGAATACAAATATGCATACCGCAGAGGCTACGCCCTTGCCATGTTTTTCTTTTCACTGGCATTGTGCGTCTTTGTAGGCTTTTTACATGGAATCACATCACAAATCTGTCTGATGCTGATGTTCTTTACCGGCGTGCAGGCAGCCATTTTTGTGCACCAGAAGCAGTGCTTCTTTCTCTGGAGACTCATCTGCGATATTTTCTCTGCAGTAGTTTTCCCGGTGATGCTGGTTCTCTTTATCGGCTATGAATTAAAGTACGGCTTCTACGATTTCCTGCTTCCAATCTGCCTTATCGTAGGACTGGTGCTGCTGGCACTTACCACAGCATCCTATTTCCTCTACGATCCATACCGCAGTGCCCGCCGCAGAGTCGGTGATGCCAAGAGCATGATCCGTTCTATCGAGCGTTCCGCCAAAAAGCAGGTCAAGAAGAGCCAGAAGCAGCAGGCGAAAGACGAGCTTCGCCAGAACCGCCTGCAGCAGAAGGAGCAGGATAAAGCCGAGAAGCTCCGCATCAAAGAAGAACAACGCCAGGAAAAAGAGCTTAAAAAAGCCGCGCAGCGCGAAGAACAGCAAAAACTCCGTGACGCAAAGAAGCAGGAAGCCTTAGAAAGCCGCGAAGAGAAGAAGCTTGCCCTCAAGGATGCTGTGGCAGCCAAGAAAGAGCAGTTCCGGGAGAAGTTCCGGAAGGATGGGGGAGTGGAAGAAACGGAAGAAAAGGAGAAAGCGGAAGAGGGCGTTTTGGCTTCGGATGAAGGCACGGAAGATGCAGAAAATACAGAGCAGGGCGAGACAGTAGTTGTGGAAGATGCGGTGCAGGAAGAAAGTGTGGTTTTAGAAGAAGTAGATGTGCCGGAGGATGCAGCGCAGAAAGAAGAAGTGTTAGAAGAGGAAAATGTGCCGGAGGATGTGGTGGCATCGGAAGATACTGCGGATTCGGGGAAAAATGAGGCAGTTTCGAGTTTGGCTAAGGAAGAGAAAGTTCAGTTGGAAGAAAATTAGATAAATGAAAGTTGTAAGATAAGAGCATGGAAGAAATTCTGTGCTCTTTTTATGCTGGGAAAATAATTATATAAGGATAGAGATATAAGTATAAAACAGGAATCATAGAAAGTATTGTCGAATTGGGGCGTGAAACAGATTGATAAGAGGGGAGATTTTGACGGTTTTTATTAAAAAAGGTTGCAATTTGGAAAAAGGAGTTGCATAATATTTATATAGAATTTGGAGGGAGAGAAAAGTTATGAAAAAGCTAAGTAAATATTATAAAAAGAGATTAGAAGTTCACAAAAGATATGATGCGTAAGGGCATTGGTCGTTTGTGAATTTTTTTATGGGCTGCCAGCGTATGTTAATCTGATTGAAAAGATATTAATGAAACTAAATGCAGATTAAGAGAATATATAGGTATATGAAATAGATAGGAGGGTTAATAATGAAAAACCAATATATGTTTTTTAAAGAACAACTTTTTGATGGATTTGATTTGAGTGACTATAAAAAGAGGAACATTAA
>NZ_QTVB01000018.1:0-49843 GCF_003435965.1 Roseburia sp. AF42-8 | reverse complement strand
AATGATATGATTTAATAATAATTTTATACTTTTTTTAATTGACCTATCTTAATCATGGTGCTATTATTGTTTTCACATGTTAATAGTTAACAATGTTAAGTAAATAGAAAATATAAAATGTAAAGAAAGGGAGGTGAAAATGATGCAGGGTTGTGGAAATGAAATATTTTCCATATTTAATCGTTTTCATCGTTTGAAAATCTCATCCATTCTGCCGGGGGTCTCATCCGTGGAAATGGGAACCTTAAAGACCATCGAGCATTGCCGCAAAGAAAAAGAGATGGCTACCAAAGAGACAGATGCCAAAGAGCCGGATAGCAAATCGATAGATGCAAAGGTTACGGTATCGGAAGTGGTACGTTATATGCGTGTGGCAGCACCGGCGGTGTCCCGGACACTTCGTTCCCTGGAAGAGAAAAATTATGTCGAACGTATGGTGTGTGAGGGTGACCGGCGGAATGTTTATGTGAGAGTAACTGAGGAAGGAAAAGAGGTTTTAAATGAATGCAACCGGATTTTGAGTGAATTATTAAAGTCGGTTACGGAGAAAATGGGAGAAGAAGATATGAACCGGCTGATTGGCTATCTGAATAAATTAGAGCAGACAGCAGAGCTTGAGATTGAAAAGAGAAGACAGTTGAAACAGCAATTAAAATAGAAATATTTTATAAATAATATAGAAAAGGAAGGAACAGGAAAGATGCGGAAACTATTTAAAAATATGCTCCCGTACTGGCATATCATCGTGGTAATATTTCTCCTCCTTGGAGTGCAGGCTTATTGCGATTTGTCGTTGCCACAATATACATCCGATATCATCGATGTAGGAATCCAGAATAAGGGAATCAAACATATTTTGCCGGAAAAGATGCCGGAGGAAGAATATCAGCTGGCAGAACTTTTTATGACAGATGGTGAAAAGGATACTTTTGAAGCGGTCTATGAAAAAAAAGATGATACTTATGTATGTACTGCGGATAAAGAGACATTAGAAACATTGGATGATGAACTACTGACACCAATCGTACTGACTTACCGTATGGCAAATATGAGTGAAACGGATTTTAAGAATACGATTGCGGAAGCATTGGAGCAGAATCCGCAGAACCAGATTACCAAAGAAAGCTTAGATGAGATGTCCATTGAAGAAATCGGACAGATGATGCAGATGGAACTGACCACATATGAAGCGGAAAATGATGATGGCGAAATGGTAACTTATGTGGATATGCGTCCGATGATGAAGCAGCTGATTGCAAGCGGTGCAATGACGCAGGATGGTATAGCACAGTCCAGAGAATATATGGAAAATATGATAGATTCTGTGGGAAGCAGTACCTTACATGCCATGGGAACAGCATATGCAGCATCCTGTGACGAAAAGGCAGGACTTGATGTGGAGCATATCCAGAAGAATTATCTCTGGTCAGAGGGTGGAAAGATGGCAGCTATGTCATTACTCATGCTGGCAGTTGCAGTGGTAGTCGGATATCTTGCATCCAGAGTCGGCGCAGGAGTCGGAAGAGACTTAAGAGAGAAAATCTTTGGTAAGGTAGTAGGCTTTTCCAATACTGAGATGGATAAATTCTCTACCGCTTCCTTAATTACAAGAAGCACCAATGATATTCAGCAGATTCAGTTTGTAACAGCAATTATGCTTCGAATGCTTTTATATGCACCAATCATCGGAATTGGTGGAATTTATAAAGTATTAAAGACCGGAGCACATATGGAATGGATTATCGTAATGGCAGTACTGGTAATTTCCGGACTGGTTATGGTGTTGATGTCCATTACACTTCCGAAGTTCAAAATAATGCAGAAGTTAGTGGATGCCCTGAACTTAGTATCCAGAGAGATTCTTACGGGACTTTCCGTAATCCGTGCTTTTGGAAGAGAAAAAAAGGAAGAAGAGCGGTTTGATGAAGCAAACCGGAATCTTACCAGAACACAGTTATTTACCAACCGTGTCATGACTTTTATGATGCCGGGCATGATGTTTATTATGTATGGAGTAACCATACTGATTGTCTGGGTATCGGCACATCGTATTGATGCCGGACAGCTTCAGGTAGGAGCAATGACCGCATTTATTACTTATACCATGCAGATTGTTATGGCATTCCTGATGCTTACCATGATGTCTATTATGCTGCCGCGTGCCGGTGTTGCAGCAGACCGGATTGATGAAGTTATTACTACAAATTCTTCTATTATAGAAAAGGCAGAAAAAGAAACAATTGAAAAACATACCGGAAAAGTGGAATTCCATCATGTAAACTTCCGTTATCCGGGTGCGGATGAAGATGTACTGGAAGATATTGATTTTACAGCAGAACCGGGAAAGACAACAGCGATTATCGGAAGTACCGGCTGTGGAAAGTCAACGCTGGTTAATCTGATTCCGAGATTCTATGATGTAACAGCCGGTAAGATTACCTTAGATGGTGTGGATATCCGGAATTTAAGCTTAGCTGAATTAAGAGATGAAATCGGATTCGTACCACAGAAGGGAATTCTATTTTCAGGAACCATTGCATCCAATCTGAAATTTGGCAGACCGGAAGCTACGGAAGCAGAAATGAAAGAGGCTGCAGAGATTGCACAGGCAACAGAATTTATTAATGAAAAGCCGGAAAAATATGACAGCGGGATTGCACAGGGTGGAACGAATGTTTCCGGTGGACAGAAACAGAGATTATCCATCGCCAGAGCAATCGCAAAGAATCCGAATGTTTATATCTTTGATGACAGTTTCTCTGCACTTGATATGAAGACCGATGCGGCACTGCGTAAAGCATTGGAGTCAAAAACAAAAGAAAGCAGTGTAATTATCGTGGCACAGCGAATCAGTACCATTTTACATGCCGACCAGATTCTTGTATTGGATGAAGGTAAGATTGTCGGAAAAGGTACTCATGAAGAATTATTACGGGATTGTGAAGTATATCAGCAGATTGCACAGTCACAGTTATCCGCAAAGGAATTGGGATTAGAAGAGGGAAAGGAGGAAAAATAACATGAGTAATGAGCAAAGTTATCGTGCACCACGTCGTAGAGGTCCGGGAGGACCAATGGGCGGTGGAATGATGCCGGGTGAAAAAGCAAAAGATTTTAAGGGCTCTTTCCGGAAACTTCTTTCTTATATTGGAAAATATAAAATTGGAATTGTTGCAGTTATGATACTTGCAATCTGTTCTACCGTATTTTCAGTATTAGGACCAAAGGTAATGGGTAAAGCTACTACGGCATTGGCAGACGGTCTGATGAATAAAGTAGCAGGAACCGGTGGAATTGATTTTACACTGATTGGAAAGATATTATTATTTACTCTTGGCTTATATATTATCAGTGCGGTATTCAGCTTTTTTCAGGGGTTTATTATGACTGGAATCACACAGAAAATCTGTTATCGTATGCGTAAAGAGATTTCTGAAAAAATCAACCATATGCCGATGAAATATTTTGAAAGCAGAACTTATGGGGAAGTTCTTTCCCGTATTACCAATGATGTGGATACTTTGGGACAGAGCTTAAATCAGAGTGTGACACAGATTATTACCAGCGTGGCAACCATTATCGGAGTGCTTGTGATGATGCTTTCTATTTCACCACTGATGACACTGATTGCATTAGTAATTCTTCCGATTTCAGCGTTGATGGTTTCGGCAATTGCAAAATTTTCACAGAAATATTTCCGTACCCAGCAGGAGTACTTGGGACATATTAATGGACAGGTGGAAGAGACTTATTCCGGACATTTAGTTATCCAGGCATTTAATAAAGAAAAGGAAACCATAAAACGGTTTAATGATACAAACCATGTATTATATGAGTCTGCCTGGAAATCCCAGTTTTTATCCGGAATGATGCAGCCGGTTATGGTATTTGTCGGTAACCTTGGCTATGCAGGCGTGGCAATTTCCGGTGGAATGCTTGCAATTAACGGAACAATCGGAATTGGTGATATTCAGGCATTTATCCAGTATGTAAAGAGCTTCACTCAGCCAATCCAGCAGATTGCACAGGTCATTAACCAGGTACAGTCCATGACCGCAGCTTCGGAACGTGTTTTTGAATTCTTAGGTGAAGAGGAAGAAGACCAGACCACAGAAAATGCAGTGGAATTAAAGGATGTTCGTGGAGAAGTAGAATTCTCCCATGTGCATTTCGGATACAATCCGGATCAGATTATCATTAATGATTTCTCAGCAAAGGTAGAACCGGGACAGAAGATTGCCATTGTAGGACCAACCGGAGCAGGTAAGACTACCATGGTGAAGCTGCTGATGCGTTTTTATGATGTCAACAGTGGAAGCATCAGATTAGATGGTAACGATATCAGAAACTATAACCGCCGGGAGCTAAGAGATGCCTTCGGCATGGTACTTCAGGATACCTGGTTATTTAAAGGTACTATTATGGAAAATATCCGTTACGGAAGACTGGATGCCACGGACGAAGAAGTTATTGCAGCAGCAAAAGCAGCCCATGCCCATCATTTCATCCAGACACTGCCGGGTGGTTATAATATGGAATTAAATGAGGACGCCAGCAATGTATCCCAGGGACAGAAACAGTTGCTTACCATAGCCCGTGCCATTTTAGCAGACAACCGGGTATTGATTTTAGATGAAGCAACTTCTTCTGTTGATACCAGAACAGAGCACAGAATCCAGAAGGCTATGGATAACCTGATGAAAGGAAGAACAAGTTTTATTATTGCCCATCGTCTGTCTACCATTCGTGATGCTGATCTGATTCTTGTTATGAAAGATGGTGATATTATTGAACAGGGAAATCATGAAGAACTGTTACAGAAGAATGGTTTCTATGCACAGCTTTATAATTCCCAGTTTGAAGAAGCTTCTTAAATAAAACCTTTGATTTTTTTATATAGATGTGTTAGTATAAATAAGCTGCAACCGTAGTCTAATGGATAGAACGTCAGACTCCGACTCTGATAATGCGGGTTCGATTCCCGCCGGGTGCATTTTATAATTTATATTAACACATTTTTTTGCGGGATTTATGTCCCGCAAAACTTATAAGAAACGTTTTTCATTATTTACACGGGCAGCTCACAAAGCATGCTTTTTTGGGGGGTCACGGGTAAGGTTAGGAGGACAGATATGAAAGCGTCAGAAATCAAAGAAAAAATGAGTAAGATATCAAAGAATGATATAAGTAGTTTCTTTCAGAAGAACTGGAAATATTTTACTGCAGTAATATTATTTGTTGTATTGGCAGTAGTAATGATAAAATTCAGCAGTGGAAATAAAGATAAAGATAATGGACTTTCTACGGAACAGAGTACCGAATCAGAGAGCTTTCAGGTAGATGCCGTTCCGGAAATCAATACCCTGATGCAGAATTATTACAATGCATATGCGGCAGGTGATCTGGCAACATTACAGACCTATGCAACACCTGTTTCCGAGAATGAACAGAGCCTGATTACCATGATGTCACAGTATGCAGAGAGTTATCAGAATATCAAATGTTATACCAAGTCAGGATTAGAAGCAGATTCTTATCTTGTCTGTGTAACGCTGGATTTGAAATTCGCAGGAGTAGATACTACAGCACCTGGTATGGAGTTCTTCTATGTAAAGAAGAATGAGCAGGGAGCACTTTATATTGATAACTTATACAGCAGCTTTAACCGTCATTATAAAGAACAGCCGACCGATAATAATGTGGAAAACTTAATCAGTAGTTTTGAAACACAGGAAGATGTCATTGCATTACAGGCAGAAGTACAGGCAAATTATGAAAAAGCAATTGCTTCAGATGAAAATCTTTCTAATATGGTAACGGTTACAATTGCTGATGCATATAATGCATGGGCAACAGCAATCGCACAGGCACAGCAGCAGCCGGCAACGGAAGAACCGGCAACAGAGGAGACACCGGCGGAACCAGAGGCACCGGTGGAACCAGAGGCACCGGTGGAACCAGAGACACCAGCTGAGCCGGAAGTGACAACGGAGACGGTATATACACTGGATAAAGTAAATGTCAGACAGGAACCGAATGAGTCCGGAGCATTGCTTGGAACAGTTGAAAAGGGAACTGCACTGACAAGAACCGGTACGACAGAAGATGGATGGAGCAGCATTGATTACAATGGTACACCGGCATATGTAAAGAGTGACTATGTTTCAACAGAAGCACCGGCACAGGAGCCGGCGGCAGACACCAGCGGAATCGCAGCGGGCACTAAGATTACATTAACCAATACGGTTAATATCCGTTCCTCTATGAGTGAGACCGCATCCAAGGTTGGAGTTGCTTATGCAGGAGATTCTGTTACTGTTCAGATGAGCTATGCAGAAGGGTGGACAAAAGTCACCTGGAAAGATAAAGAAGGATATGTTAAGACAGAGTTCTTAAAATAATAAATAGATGGAGGTCTTAGGACCTCCGTTATTTTTACTTTACAGGAAATTGCTTTCCTGTAAAGTAAAAAACGCTCCGCGAGGATGCACCAAGACACATTCTTTGTTCCGCGGGCAGCGAGAAAATTTACACAGGGTGAAAATATCGATGGAAGAAAACGGAGTCAGAATCAATAAATTTTTAAGTGAAGCAGGATATTGTTCCCGGAGAGAAGCTGACCGTCTGATTGAGCAGGGACGCATTACGGTAGATGGAAAAGTTCTTTCTGTTGGCTGTAAGGTGATGCCGGGACAGCGGGTGCGCGTAGATGGAAAAGAAATAAAAAAAGAAGAGGAAATGATTCTTCTTGCATTTAATAAGCCGGTGGGCATTGTCTGCACTGCTGCAAAAGACGAAAAAGACAATATTGTTGATTATATTCATTATCCGAAACGTATTTATCCGGTAGGAAGACTGGATAAAGATTCCCAGGGACTTATATTATTGACAAATAATGGGGATATTGTAAATAAGATGATGCGTGCCGGGAATATGCATGAAAAGGAATATGAAGTTACCGTAAATCATGACATAACGGAGACATTTTTAAAGAAAATGTCCGGGGGAGTTCCACTGGAAGAACTTGGTGTGGTTACAAGACCATGTGCAGTAGAAAAACTGGATGTGCGTAAATTCCGAATCATATTAACCCAGGGGTATAACCGGCAGATCCGCCGGATGTGTGAGTATTGCGGATATAAAGTAGTAAAATTAAAGAGAGTCCGCATTATGAATATAGAACTGGGCAGTCTCAAAAAAGGAAAGTACCGCAGAGTAACGGCGGAAGAGTGGACTGAGCTGAACCGGCGCATTTTAAATTCCAGCAATACAACAGTAATGCCAAAATAGATTGAGGGTAAGGAGCATATCCATGGATGAGAAGAAGAGAATCGAGGAACTGGTAAAAAAGTTAAATGAGGCGTCCGAAGCATATTACAATGGACAGGATGAAATTATGTCAAACTATGAATGGGATGGCATGTTTGACGAACTGACCCGGTTAGAAGAAAAAACAGGATATATTCTGCCGGAAAGTCCGACACAGAATGCCGGATTTGAGGAAAGCAATGGTGAACGGGAAGCGCATGAATATCCGGCACTTTCCCTTGCCAAGACGAAACGGATTTCTGATTTACAGGTGTGGGCGGGAGAAAGACCGGTCTGGTTATCCTGGAAACTGGATGGATTAACATTGGTAGTAACTTATGATAACGGAAAACTTGTTAAGATTTTAACAAGAGGAAATGGAACCGTCGGCAGCAATATCACATTTATGAAGGATGCCATTGAAGGGATTCCTAAGACTGTAAAATATAAGGGACATCTGGTAGTCCGTGGCGAAGCGGCTATTACCTATACAGATTTTGAATTAATCAATGATACCATTGAAGATGATAATGAAAAATATGCCAATCCGAGAAATCTTGCATCCGGCACTTTAGGTCTGGATAAGAGCAATCTTGATAAAGTAAAGGAACGCCATATTCATTTTTATGCATTTACACTGGTGCATCTGGATGAAACAATGTCATCCTGGGGAGAACGGATGGATTATCTTGAGAAGCTTGGATTTACGACAGTAGCACATGAATTGACCGATGCGAAAGGGTTGGAGGAAGTTGTAGAACGCTGGACAAAGAAGGTAGAAGATGGTGAAATGGATATTCCGGTAGATGGACTGGTTATCTGTTATGAAGATAATGATTATGCCCAGACCGGTAATGTTACCGGACATCATGCGTCAAGAGCCGGTTATGCGTTTAAATGGCAGGATGTCTCTGCGGAGACCACATTAAAATATGTAGAGTGGTCCTGTGCGGCATCTACCATTTCTCCGGTAGCAGTATTTGAGCCGGTTGCACTGGAGGGAACCACCGTAAGCCGCGCCTCTCTTTGCAATATCAGTGAAATGGAACGTCTTGGAATCGGAGAAGATGGGAAGACAACACTTGATATTATTAAAGCAAATAAGATTATTCCAAAATGTATCGGCGTAAAGAAAAAGGAAGGAACTTTTACGATTCCGGAATTCTGTCCGGTATGCCATGCCAGAACGGAAATCAGAATCAGTGAACACAGCGGAACAAAGACTTTACATTGTACGAATCCGGACTGTACCGCAAAGCATGTAAAAAAATTCAGCCGCTTTGTCAGCAAGCCTGGCATGGACATTGACGGATTGTCCATACAGACCATGCTAAAGTTTATGAACTTAGGATATATCCATTATTTTGAAGATATTTATACACTTAAAAATCATGCGGATGAAATCCGCTCTTTAGACGGATTTGGCGAGAAATCCTGTAACAATATGCTGCAGGCAATTGAAAAGAGCAAAAACGTTGATCCGGTACATTTTATTTATGCACTATGCATTCCGCAGATTGGCACCGATGCAGGAAAGAAAATGATTGCTGCCCTTGGCACAGGAGGTTTCTTTCAGAAACTGCATGCAGGGGAAGGATTTGAGGATATTGACGGAATCGGACCGGAGCGTTCGACTTCCATGCTGGACTGGTACAGACAGAATCAAAACCGTCATACGGTAGCTGCATTAGAAGAAATATTAAACATTGCGGAAGTAGAGCCGAAGGTGACAGAGGGAGGAACCTGTGAAGGACTTACCTTTGTCATTACCGGTGATGTCCATCAGTTTAAAAACCGTACCGAATTTAAAGAGTATGTGGAGAGCCAGAACGGCTCTGTTACCGGCAGTGTTTCTAAGAAAACAGATTATCTTGTGAATAATGATATTGAATCCACATCATCAAAGAATCAGAAAGCAAAGAGTCTTGGCATTCCGATTATTTCTGAAGATATGTTTGTGGAACGTTTCGGAAAGTGAATTGCATATTGAAGTATTCGTAAAATTAAGGTATTATGAAATGAGATATGTGTATATGATGAAAAGAGGTTAGATAATATGCCGATTAAGATAATGAGCGATTTACCGTCCAGAGAGATTCTGGAAAGGGAAAATGTGTTTGTTATGGATGAGGGAAGAGCAGAACATCAGGATATCCGCCCAATCCGGATTGGAATACTGAATCTGATGCCATTAAAAGAAGAAACGGAACTGCAGTTGCTGCGTTCACTTGCAAATACACCATTACAGGTTGATGTTACCTTTTTAACGGTATCATCCCATGAATCAAAGAATACATCCATGAGTCATCTGAATCATTTTTATCAGACAATGGATGAAATCTGGGATGAGAATCTGGACGGACTGATTATAACCGGAGCACCGGTAGAAACCATGGAATACGAAGAGGTGGATTACTGGAAGGAAGTCTGTGATATTATGGAGTGGTCTAAGACCCACGTAACATCAACCCTGCATTTATGCTGGGGCGCACAGGCTGCTCTCTATTATCACTATGGTATCCCAAAATATATGCTGGATGAGAAAATGTTTGGAATTTTCGAACATCAGGTAAAGAACCGCAAAGTACCACTGGTAAGGGGATTTGATGACCGCTTTATGGCACCGCATTCGAGACATTCCGGAATCCGTAAAGAGGATATTGAGAAGGTAAAGGATATTACCATTCTTGCAGAATCAGAAAAAGCAGGTGTATTTCTGGCAATTGCCAATGAGGGACGCAAAATTTTTGTAATGGGACATCCGGAATATGACCGTTATACATTGGATGAGGAATATAAGCGTGATCTGCAGAAAGGGATGGATATTGCCATGCCGGAGAATTATTATCCGGACAATGATATCAATGCAAAACCATTACTGCAGTGGCGTTCACACGGTAATATGTTATATGCAAACTGGCTGAATTATTATGTGTATCAGCAGACACCATATGATTATATCAATACCAGAAAAATTGTGGGAAAATAAGCAGATTTCTTTTTGGAAAAAGGCTTAAGAAAATACAGGGGGCACAATGAAAACGGAGAAAAAAGGTGTAGAGGGACAACTTGATATTTTCGAAGCAATGAATCGTGCAGCAGATGCCATAGACCGGATGGTGGAAGAAGACCAGAAGAAAAAGAAGGCATCCGGAAATAAAACGGAATCCGGAGAGAAGTCTGCAAAAGCTGTAACCGGGCAGAAGAAAAACAAAGAGGATAAAATCATCCGTGGCTGTGATATGCATGCATCCATGCAGAAGACATTTCTAAACCCGGAAGACGGCGATTTTGCCATGATTGCTTATATTGACTACAACAAGGTTTATATCAGGGAATGGAATTCCCCGGCAGCGTTATATACTTTCGAAGAGTCAAAGAAGGCTGTGGATTTTTATATTGACAAACTGACGAAGATAAAGGCGGCAGGGATGGCAGAAGAAACAACAGAGCAGGAACCGTTCAGTGATGTAAAATATCTTTCAGATAATATTTATGCAGAGTGTGAGGGATAAGAATGGAGCATTTAGTATATTACGATATTGCGGCTGCATTTGTTCTTCTGACTGCATTAGTTGCGTATCATTTAAGAAAATACAGTGACAATTTTCAAAGCAGGGTATACCGCGTAATGTTGTATGCTCTGCTTGTCGTGTCTACCAGCGACTTTTTACTGTTCTGGAAGGAAATCACTTTCGGAAAAACAGGAACTACAGTCCTGCTCTATATCTGTATTTTAGGGCAGGTTGTGGCAGCGGCAGCTTATCTTTTGTATATTCTGTGCCTGACAGGAAGAGTGGAACGCTTTATCCGGAAGGAAAAGGGATGGTTGTTTGTACCGGCCTGGATTGTAATCGCATTGCTGGTAGTACAGTTATTTATACCATATCTTTTTAAAGTGGGAACGGATGGCAGCTATCAGAGACAGAATGGAATTATGTTATTCTACCTATGTATGATTTATTTTTATCTGATGGGGGAAGTGTTTCTGGTTCGTTTCCGAAAACGGCTCAGCTTTGAATTATTATTCTCTACGACTGTATTTGCAGTTGTAAGTGTGTTTACACTGGTGCTTCATATTGCATTTCCGGGTTTCCGGTTTCAGTTTTTTGGAATGGCAATGTGCGTACTTTTATATCTGATTTCTTCGGAAAGACCACAGGAATATACGGTGCCGGAGCTTGAAATTATGAACCGGAGGGCATTTTTAAAAGAGTCAGAGGAACGCCTGTTAGGAAGTGAGCGTTTTCCGATGCTTGTCATTAAAGTGCATAATTTAAAGGTGATGCGGCAGACATTGGGAAATGATTCCGTCAATGAATTCCTGAAGGAAATGGCGGCATTTTTTCGTAAGCTTATCGACAATTCACGTATTTACCAGTTTTCACAGAGCGTATATGTGCTGGCGTTAGACCGGAAGAAGAAGGATATTGATTCTTCCTTACTGATCCGGCAGATTCTGAACCGGTTTGAACAGCCATGGCATTCCGGCAGTGTAGAGACAAAATTCCGGATTCATATCAGCAGTATTGTGTGTCCGCGTGATACGAATAATCTGAATGGATTAATTGACTATATCCAGTATATGCGTTCAATATCATCTGAAAATGGAAATGTAGTATTAAAGACTGCTGAGATGGATATTGACCGGCCAAAGAGGGAACTTCGTATCCGGAAACTTTTGAATGATGCAGTAGACCATAAAGGTTTCGAAGTCTTTTACCAGCCGATTTATTCGGTGACAGAAAACAGAATCGTATCTGCGGAAGCACTGGTCCGGCTGAAAGATCAGAGTATGGGCTACATTTCTCCGGAAGAATTTATTCCGATTGCAGAAAAGAGCGGAATGATTATGCAGATTGGAGAATTTGTATTTGAGACAGTCTGTCGTTTTATCCAGGAAAAGCAGCTTACGGACTATGGCTTACAGTATATAGAAATAAATCTGTCTGTGGTGCAGTGTATGCAGGAAAATCTTGCCGAGAGGTTGACGGAAATAATGAAGAGGTATCATGTAGCACCAGCCCAGATCAATCTTGAGATTACTGAGACAGCGGCAGCCCATAGTGATATGTTGGAAAACAATATCAAGATACTGCATAAGCAGGGCATTGAGTTTTCTTTGGATGATTATGGCTCGGGATATTCCAATACGGATTATCTGTTCCGGTTTCCATTCCGTATCGTAAAAATTGATAAAACCATTCTGTGGGAAGCATTTAAAAATGAAAAGGCAATGATTGCATTGCGTAATACTATCCGCATGATTAAAGAACTTGGGCTTGAGATTGTGGTAGAAGGAGTAGAAAACCAGGAATATGTAGATTATCTGACAGAACAGCACTGTGATTATCTGCAGGGATATTTTTATTCCAAGCCGATTCCGGACAGAGATTTCTTAGAACTTTTACGCAGGGAAAATGCACAATATTATGCGGAAAGGTTTTCAAAAAATGAATTATCTGATATAATAACCACATAATATTTTTGTAGGAGGCAAAACGATGGCAGATAATAGAAAAGTTGTTAAAATAAAAGAAGATAACCTTGGGGAAGTACATGTGGCAGATGAGGTTGTTGCTATTATTGCAGGACTTGCAGCAACAGAAGTAGAAGGAGTTGCATCCATGGCTGGCAATATTACCAATGAACTGGTGAGCAAACTTGGAATGAAGAATTTATCTAAGGGTGTTAAGGTAGAAGTGGCAGAGAAAACGGTCAGCGTAGAAGTAGCTTTAAATATTTCTTATGGTTATTCTATTCCGGAAGTATCTGAGAAGGTACAGGAGAAAGTAAAATCTGCAATTGAGACTATGACAGGATTATCCGTAGCAATTGTTAATGTCAGAATTGCAACGGTTGACATGAAAAATACGAAATAAAACTTTTGTGATAACCGCAGATGTAGTATAATAAAGAATGCTGTTAAAGCATTCTTTTTTATAGTTACATGGAAGACCAATAATGAAAGGATACAACATGAGCAGGAGAGAAATCAGAGAACAGATATTTAAAATGTTATTCCGTGTGGAATTTCATAGTGAGAAGGAATACGAAGAGCAGATGAATCTGTTTATCGAAGAGAATGAACCGATTGAGAAGCCGGATGAGAGTTATATTGAAGACAAATTTAATAAGATTATTGCTGTTTTAGAGGAAATCGATAAGATTATCAATGAATCATCCAAAGGCTGGAAAACAACCCGTATGGGCAAAGTTGATCTGACCCTGATTCGTCTTGCTGTATATGAGATGAAATATGAAGAGGATATTCCAACCGGAGTAGCCATCAATGAAGCAGTAGAACTGGCAAAAAAATATGGAACAGATGATTCACCGGCATTTATCAACGGAGTATTGGCAAAAATCGCATGATAAAGAAAGTATATGGGGTAACCCAGATTAACCGATACATCAGAAATATGTTTGCCCAGGATTTTGTCCTGCATCAGGTATGTGTGAAGGGTGAGGTATCGAATTGTAAATATCATTCCTCCGGTCATATTTATTTTACTTTAAAGGAAAATAACAGTGCCATCAGTGCAATTATGTTTGCCGGTAACCGGGGTGGTTTATCCTTTCGTATGAAGGATGGCGACAAAGTCGAGGTAACAGGTTCTATTGAAGTATTTGAACGTGATGGCAGATATCAGATATATGCAAAAGAAATTACACTTGCCGGTGCAGGGGATTTATATGCCAGATTTCTTCAATTGAAACAGGAACTTGAGGAAATGGGCATGTTTGCGGAAGAGTATAAAAAACCGATTCCGCAGTATGCCGGACGTATTGGAATTGTTACAGCACCTACCGGGGCTGCAATACAGGATATCCGTAATATTGCTGCACGAAGAAATCCTTATGTGCAGCTTATTCTATATCCGGCACTGGTACAGGGTGAGGGTGCCAAAGAAAGCATTGTAAATGGGATTCATGCATTGGATGCCATGCATTTGGACATTATCATTGTGGGGCGTGGTGGTGGCTCCATAGAGGATTTATGGGCATTCAACGAAGAAATTGTTGCAAGGGCAATTTTTGAATGTGAAACACCGGTTATTTCTGCAGTGGGACATGAAGTGGATTACACCATTGCGGATTATGTGGCAGACTTGCGGGCACCGACTCCGTCTGCAGCGGCAGAACTTGCGGTATATGACAGGAATCAGATGTTACAGCGGATACAGACTGACCGGGTACATCTGATGCGCAGCATGAAGAGTAAAATTGCTGTGATACAGGGACGCATGGAGACACTGAAGGCAAGATTAATGCAACAGAGTCCTGTATATCGTCTGAACAGTCAGAAACAGTATCTGGGGGAATTACAGCTTCGCTTAGAGCATAGCATGACACAGCAGTTAGATAAGAATAAGGCAAGACTTCGGATGTTAGCCCAGCATTTCGATGATATTTCGCCATTGAAACGATTGGGACAGGGATATGCATATGTTTCTGACAGCCGGCAGAATGGTTTAAAAAGTGTTTCACAGGTTTCAAAAGGAGAACAATTGCAGATCAGTGTAAAAGACGGAACCGTTAAGGCAAGAGTAGAAGAAATCATATGCCAGGAGGAAATCGGAAGATGACAGATTATACAATCAATGAAAATGAGACAGATAATATAACGGAAAAAAAAGAAAATGAGAATTTAGAGGATTTATTTGCAGAAGTGGAACAGCTGATTGCACATATGGAGGAAGACATTTCTCTTGATGAATCCTTTGTCTGCTATGAGCAGGGCATGAAGAAGCTGAAACACTGCAGTGAGCGGATAGATTCGATTGAAAAGAAAATGTTAGTGTTGAATGAACAGGGAATGCTGGAGGAATTTTAATGGATATGACAGCAGAGCTTACAAAGCGGACAGAACAGATTGAAAACATCATAAAAAAATATCTTCCGGAGGAAGAAGGCTATCAGAAGCAGGTAATTGAAGCCATGAATTATAGTTTTCTTGCAGGAGGAAAGCGGTTAAGACCAATGCTGATGTTGGAAACTTACCGCATGTTTGGTGGAAAATCAGAGGTAATTGAGCCATTCATGGCAGCCATTGAGATGATTCATACGTATTCTTTAATTCATGATGATCTGCCGGCAATGGATAATGATGAATACCGCCGCGGACGAAAGACAACGCATATTGTCTATGGAGAAGCTATGGCAATTCTTGCCGGGGATGGTCTTTTGAATTTTGCCTATGAGACAGCATTGACAGCATTACAGACGGAACAGACGCCTAATGTGGCAAAGGCATTGCTTGTATTATCACAGAAAGCCGGAATTTATGGTATGGTAGGGGGACAGACCGTAGATGTGGAAACGGATAAAACACAGTCTGTTACCAGAGACCAGTTAGATTTTATTTATAAATTAAAGACCAGTGCTTTGATTGAAGCGTCTATGTTAATCGGTGCAATTCTTGCAGGTGCCACGAAAAGCGAGCAGAAGATTATCGAAGAGGCGGCATCAGAGATTGGTCTGGCATTCCAGATACAGGATGATATTTTAGATGTTACCGGTAATCAGGAAGTGCTTGGAAAACCGGTTGGCAGTGATGCCAAAAACGAAAAGGCAACTTATGTTACATATGAGGGATTGAAAAAAGCACAGGAAGATGTGAAACGATATTCAAAACATGCAGTGAATTTATTAGAATCACTGGTGGTAAAAAATGAATTTCTGATTCATCTGGTAGAATATCTGATTCATAGGGAAAAATAAGAACTTCAGAAACCAAAGGAGTAAAGATACATGGTGCTGGAAAAGATTGAGCATGAAAATGATATAAAAAGGATAAATAAAAACGAACTTCCGATTCTGGCAGAGGAAATCCGCTCTTTTTTGATTGACAAAATATCAAAAACCGGTGGGCACCTTGCCTCCAATCTTGGCGTGGTAGAGCTTACCATGGCACTGCATCTTGCTTTTGATTTACCAGAGGATAAAATTATCTGGGATGTAGGACATCAGTCTTATACCCATAAATTACTGACAGGAAGAAAAGCCGGTTTTGATGAACTGAGAAAATACGGCGGCATGAGCGGATTCCCCAAACGTCATGAAAGTGATTGCGACTGCTTTGATACGGGACACAGTTCGACTTCCATATCCGCAGGATTAGGCTATGCTATGGCAAGGGAGCTTACCGGAGAAAAGTACAAAGTCATCTCTGTTATCGGAGATGGTGCATTGACCGGCGGAATGGCTTATGAGGCATTGAATAATGCATCAAAATTAAAGTCAAATCTGATTATTGTTTTAAATGACAATAAGATGTCTATATCGGAAAATGTCGGCGGTGTATCCAGATATTTAAGCGGACTTCGTACCGCAGAATCTTATCAGGGATTAAAGAATGGTATTACGAATTCCCTGAACAGCATTCCGAAATATGGAGAACGTATTGTTGAGAAAATCCGTAAGACCAAAAATGGAATCAAGCAGCTTGTGATTCCGGGCATGCTCTTTGAAAATATGGGAATCCTTTATTTAGGACCGGTAGATGGCCATAATATTCCTGCCATGGTGAAATTATTCAAAGAAGCCTCTAAGGTGGAAGGACCGGTTCTGGTACATGTGATTACGGAAAAAGGAAAAGGATACCTTCCGGCAGAACGCCATCCGGCACGTTTTCATGGAACGGAAGCCTTTGATGTTGAGACAGGACTGCCTCTTGTGAAACGGGTAAAAGCCAATTATACCGATATTTTTTCTACGGTTATGCGTAAATTGGGCGACCGGGATGAAAAAGTGGTTGCCATTACAGCGGCAATGGCAGATGGAACCGGACTAAAAAGATTCCGGAATATGTTCCCGGAACGTTTCTTTGATGTGGGAATTGCAGAAGAACATGCAGTGACTTTTGCTGCAGGATTGGCAGCAGCCGGTTTAAAACCGATTGTAGCGGTTTATTCTTCTTTCCTGCAAAGAGCATATGACCAGATTCTGCATGATGTCTGTATACAGGAATTGCATGTAGTATTTGCCATTGACCGTGCAGGACTTGTGGGCAGTGATGGAGAGACTCATCAGGGAATCTTTGATTTATCTTATCTTTCCTGTCTGCCGAATATGACAATTTTAGCACCTAAGAATAAGTGGGAATTATCAGATATGATAAAATATGCCGTGGATTTTTCCGGACCGATTGCAGTACGATATCCGAGAGGCGAAGCCTTTGATGAATTAAAGGAATACCGGGCACCGTTAGAATATGGTAAGGCAGAAGTTCTTTATGAAGAAAGTGAAATTTTACTTTTGGCAGTAGGAAGCATGGTAAAGACAGCACTTACCGTAAGGGAACAATTAAAAGAAAAAGGTTATTCCTGCTCTCTTGTCAATGCAAGATTTGTGAAGCCTTTTGATGAAGAGCTGCTTCTTAAACTGCAGAAGAATCATAAGCTTCTGGTTACTCTGGAAGAAAATGTACAATCCGGAGGCTTTGGAGAGCATGTATTGGAATTTATGAATACAAATGGAGATGGTTCCATGGAGGTTTTAAATATTGCAATACCGGATGTGTATGTAGAGCATGGAAATGTAGAACTTCTCCGCAAAGAAACAGGAATTGATGCAGATGGAATTATCGGTAAGATATAGACAGAAAGGCACAGTAAGAACGATGAAAGAAAGATTGGATGTTCTCTTGGTACAAAAAGGGCTGGCAGAATCCAGGGAAAAAGCAAAGACTATGATTATGGAAGGAAATGTCTTTGTGGATGGACAGAGAGAGGATAAAGCAGGAACAAATTTTGATACAGAGGCAGAGATTGAAGTCCGGGGAAATACATTAAAATATGTCAGCCGTGGTGGACTGAAGTTAGAGAAAGCAATGAAGGAATTTGATATTTCTTTAGAGGGAATGGTCTGCATGGATATCGGCGCATCCACCGGCGGATTTACTGACTGTATGTTGCAAAATGGTGCAGTGAAGGTATATTCTGTAGATGTAGGATATGGACAGTTTGCCTGGAAATTAAGAAATGACCCAAGGGTTGTCTGCATGGAGAAAACCAATATCCGTTATGTAACGCCGGAAGATATTGCAGATGTCCTTGATTTTGCATCCGTTGATGTATCTTTTATTTCTCTTACCAAGGTGCTGGTACCGGCAAGGGAGCTGCTGCGGGACGGTGGAAGAATGGTCTGTCTGATTAAGCCGCAGTTTGAAGCCGGAAGGGAAAAAGTAGGAAAAAAAGGTGTTGTCCGTGACCCAAAGGTACATGAGGAAGTCATCCATAAGGTAATTGATTTTGCGTTGGAAAATGGATTTTCTGTTCATAATCTTTCCTATTCACCGATTAAGGGCCCGGAGGGAAATATTGAATATCTGGTATATATTGAGAAAAACAGCGAGAGCAAGAAGGAGGAGACCATTGATGTGGATGCCATCGTAGAGGCGGCACATACATCATTGTCCTAGATATATGAAGCATTTTTTCATAATTGTAAACGCACAAAAAGACAGTGAACTTATTTTTACCAATCAGATTATAGATTACATCAGGCGTAAGGGTGGAACCTGTGATTATTTTGCCAGCTTTGAGGAAGAAAAAGCGGAATCAGTGGAAAAAGAAATTCCAACAGAAACCGAGGCAGTGCTTGTTATTGGTGGAGATGGAACATTAATTCGTGCGGCACGCAATCTGGTAAAGAAAAATATTCCGCTGCTGGGAATTAATTTAGGAAAGCTTGGATATCTGTGTGAGGTAGAAGAGAATACGATATTCCCGGCAATTGATGAATTGATGGCTGACCGTTATACCATAGAGCAGAGAATGCTTTTAGATGGCTATACCGTACAAAGTGGCGGAGAGAAGATTCAGAGGGTTGCGTTAAATGATGTGGTCATCCATCGTACGGGAGCACTTCAGATTGTGAATCTGAATGTTTATGTAAATGGAGAGTATCTCTATAATTTTAAGGCGGATGGAATCATTGTGGCAACACCAACCGGTTCCACCGGTTACAGTATGTCGGCAGGTGGCCCTATTGTGGACCCGAAAGCCAACCTTTTGCTGTTGACACCAATTAATGCACATACGTTGAATTCCAAGAGCATTGTAATCGGACCGGAAGATGAAATTACCATTGAAGTAGGCATGCGGAGAAGCCAGCGGGATGAGCAGGTGGAAGTGAGCTTCGATGGAGATTCTGGAGTGGAACTTAAGGTTGGTGACAAGATTGTAGTGCATAAGGCAGAAGAATCCGTAGGGATTATTCGTTTGAGTAAGATTAGTTTCCTTGAAATTTTGCGGAAAAAGATGCAGAATTATACATAACAGGAGGGACTGTAATGAAGATAGGACGACATGCAAAGATTCTGGAATTAATTCAGAAGAATGAGATAGGCACACAGGAAGAATTATCAGCAAAGTTGGAGCAGGAAGGATATCATGTGACGCAGGCAACGGTTTCACGGGATATCAGAGAGTTAAAACTGACTAAGGTAGCATTGAGCAATGGCCGTCAGAAATATGTAGCTTTATCTGAAAATAAGGAGGACATGACAGAAAAGTATGTCCGTGTATTCCGGGATGGTTTTGTATCTATGGATATGGCACAGAATATTCTTGTGATTAAGACGGTATCCGGAATGGCAATGGCAGTTGCGGCAGCATTGGATGCCATGGATTGCCATGAAATAGTAGGAAGCATTGCTGGAGATGATACAATTATGTGCGCTGTCCGTACCGTAGAGGATACCACAGCGTTAATGGGACGTCTTCGCCGGATTATGGAAGATTAGAACGGAAGACGAGAGAGAGTAGAAGGAGAAAATATGTTAAGAAACCTGCATGTTAAGAACCTGGCACTCATTGATGAGGCGGAAGTCGATTTTGAAAAAGGGTTAAATATCCTGACCGGAGAGACAGGAGCCGGAAAATCAATTATCATTGGTTCCATTAATCTGGCTCTGGGAGAAAAGGTATCCAAAGAGATGTTAAGGGATAATGAGGAGAATGCATTTGTGGAGCTGATTTTTGATGTAGAATCAGATGCTTTAAAGAAAGCACTTTCCGGGCTTGATGTTTATCCGGAGGATGATATGCTGATTTTAAGCAGAAAGATTTCCGGAGGAAGAAGCATCGCCAAAATCAATGGGGAAAGTGTTCCGGCATCAAAGATGAAAGCAGTTTCTGCGTTGCTGATTGATATTCATGGACAGCATGAACACCAGTCGCTGCTTAAGAAACAGAAGCATTTAGAAATCCTTGATGATTATGCAAGAAATGAACTGTCGGACATCAAAAGTGAGTTGAAAGAAACTTATAAAAAGTACCGTGAAGTTACGAAAGAGTTAGAAGAAGCTTCTCTGGATGAAGAGAGCCGGATGCGGGAATTATCTCTTTTAGAATATGAAATCCATGAAATTGAAGAAGCTGCATTAACAGCTGGCGAAGATGAAGTTTTAGAAACAAAATACCGGAAGCTTCTGAACGGAAAGAAAATTATGGAAGCAATTCATGCAGCCCATGGATTACTCAGCATGGAAGACGGCAGTGCATCGGAGCTGACCGGAAGAGCTCATAGAGAATTGTCATCTGTGGCAGATTATGATGATGCAATTCGTGGGATGGCAGATGAACTTTTGGAAATTGATAATCTTTTGAATGATTTGAACCGGGAAATTGCAGACTATATGGATGAGGCTGAATTTGATGATGAGACTTTTGCCGGAACAGAACAGCGTCTGGATGAAATCAATCATCTGAAGGCAAAATACGGTCATACGATAGATGAAATTTTAGCATCTTTAGAGGAAAAGCAGGAAAAGGCAGAAAAATTACAAAACTTTGATACATATCATAAGAAGCTGCTGCAACAGGAAAATGCATTAAAAGAAATATTGCAGAAGCAGTCTGAAAAAGCATCTGTAATCCGCAAAAAATATGCAAAGGAGCTGGCTGAGAAAATCAGGGAGCAGTTAGTAGATTTGAACTTCTTAGATGTTCGTTTTGAAATGAAATTTGAACAGAAAGAGACTTTTGGAGCAGATGGCTTTGATGAAGTGGAATTTGTCATTGCAACCAACCCGGGAGAGCCATTAAAACCACTTGGCAGCGTAGCATCCGGTGGAGAATTATCAAGAATTATGCTGGCATTAAAAACAGTGCTTGCTAAAAATGATGAAATAGAAACCTTGATTTTTGACGAAATTGATACAGGAATCAGCGGAAGGACGGCGCAGATGGTATCTGAAAAAATGCATATGATTGCAGAACATCATCAGGTAATCTGCATCACACATCTGCCGCAGATTGCTGCAATGGCAGATGCCCATTTCAGTATTGAAAAATCCGTAGAAAATGAGACAACCATTTCTACCATACGAAGACTCACCGAGGATGAGCAGGTAACGGAATTAGCAAGAATGCTTGGTGGAGTGAAGATTACAGACACCGTATTGGAAAGTGCAAGAGAAATGCTTAACCTGGCACAAAATGCTAAAAAATAAACGATTGAATCAAACAATAATACACATAATAAAAACAGGATATTCAATGAATATCCTGTTTTTATTTTACGCGGGAAAGCTGTAAAGAGAGTTTCCTGTAGTTATTATGCCTGTAGTGAGGAAAATATAATGCGGATGAGATTAATAAGAAAAAGCATAAAAAATATATGGCAGATTATAGTGATTGTCTGGCTGGTATTTGCTTACCAGCTTATGTTAAATATGGTTCCGGATGAAGTAAAACTTATCGATGGTGATTTAAGTAAACTGGACATTTCCATGCCGGTGACCTTCGAATGCCGGGATTCCGGAAAGAGATTTATCGATACATCTGTAATGGAAAATCAGCAGCTGCAAAGCAGCATGGACAAGGCCGGTGACGAAAGAAATGAAATAGATATGGTTTCAGATACGGTTGTTTTACGAGCGAAGCTCTTTGGAATTATTCCCATAAAGGATGTGCAGGCAGATATTGTAGCGGAGCAGGAGGTCTATGCCAGCGGGGAAAATATTGGTATTTATGTGCAGACGGATGGCATCTTTGTCATTGGAACGGGAAATTTTGAAGGGATGGATGGAGTACTGTATGCACCGGCACAGAATGTTTTAAAGAGTGGAGATTATATCTGTGCAGTAGATGGTGTAGAACTTGAAAATAAGGAGGCGTTAATGGATGCTGTGGATAAATGTGAAGGAAAATCTTTAGTGCTTCGGATACGTCGAAATGGAGAAACATTAGAATTATATATACAGCCGAAATTGTCAAAAGAAGAAACGTATAAATTAGGAGTCTGGGTAAGGGATGATCTGGCAGGAATCGGAACACTTACCTATATCAGCCAGGATGGAAACTATGGGGCACTGGGACATGCGGTAACAGACATGGATACCGGAAGTATGCTGGAAGTGGGGACGGGAAAACTTTATAACAGCAGACTGGTGGGAATCGTAAAAGGAGAATCCGGTAAACCGGGTGAATTATCAGGAGTCATTAATTATGAAGAAAAATATTGTATGGGAGATATTGAGGAGAACTGCGAACGAGGAATCTATGGAACATTACATGAAAAAAATAATTTGCTGGAACATGCCGTAGCTTATCCGGTTGGTTATAAGCAGGATATTGAACCTGGAGAAGCAGAAATTATCAGTGATATCGACGGAACGATAGCGCATTATAAGATAAGAATTACGGAAGTTAATTATCGGAAGAATAAGGAGAACAAAAGTATTTTATTTGAAGTAGAGGATGCGGCACTGTTAGAGAGCACCGGAGGTATTGTACAGGGAATGAGCGGCAGCCCGATGATCCAGAACGGAAGGCTGATAGGTGCAGTTACCCATGTGTTCGTCGATGATGCAAAGAAGGGGTATGGTATTTTTATTGAGGATATGTTAGAGATGGGGAAAACGTCGAATCCATAAGAAAAAACAGTTTATAATTTAACGACATGTTTCGACATAATTTATGTCAGGATATAATTATGATACAAAATGTATAAGGGGAAGAAGGCAGCCGTTGTCTCCCAGACGACATTGATGTCGAAATAAGATGAACGCTTTAGCTTGAAACGACAGAAAAGTTGTGTTTAAATACAAGTAGTTTCATCTTTGTACAAAAGAGTGGAAACGGCAGGAGGTTTGAAATGGAAAAATTAAATGTAGCAATTGCAGATGATAACGAGAGAATGGTACAGCTTTTAGATGAAATCGTAGCCAGCGATAAGGATTTGCAGGTGGTTGGTACGGCAAAGAACGGGGTCGAAGCATATGAGATTATCAAACATAAACAGCCGGATGTTGTTTTATTGGATATAGTTATGCCAAAACTTGACGGACTTGCACTGTTAGAAAAAGTAAAAAAAGATAAATCCATAAGAAAATGTCCTAGTTTTATTATTATCAGTGCGGTAGGACAGGACCGGATTACAGAAGATGCATTTAATCTGGGGGCGGATTATTACATTATGAAGCCCTTCGATAATGATATGATTATCAATCGGATAAAAAGTACAAGAGTGCTCCGGGGAATGAATGCTGCGGAATCAAAAAAAGTCGGAGCATATGAGAAAAAGCCTTCGGCAAAACCGGAGGATCTGGAAAGTAAAGTGACAAATATTATACATGAAATAGGAGTTCCGGCACATATCAAAGGATATCAGTATTTGCGTGAAGCAATTATTATGTCGGTAAATGATATTGAAATGCTTAATTCCATTACAAAAATACTTTATCCGACAATCGCAAAAAAATATCAGACAACAGCCAGCCGCGTAGAACGTGCTATCCGCCACGCAATAGAGGTGGCATGGAGCCGTGGCAAAATGGACACGATTGATGAGCTGTTTGGGTATACGATAAACAATGGAAAAGGTAAACCGACGAATTCAGAATTTATAGCACTGATTGCAGACAGAATCCGCCTGGAATATAAAGCGTATTAAAAGGGTGGTTTCTACAAAACGGCAGCAAAATATAGTATCTGAATCAGACAGTTTAGGTATTTTCTGCTCCCCCATAACGTGGTATAATAGACGCATAAGAAAAACAAGCGGCTGCAGAGCAGACATTTGTTTTTCTTGCGGCGTTAACGAGCAAATATTCTGCGAAGCAGAATGAAGAGCACGTTAGTGCGTATTTGCGAGTGTGAGCGTAAATAGGGCGAATGCCCGTACATCGAGAAAGCTGTAGGCTTTCGAAGATGCACTGCGAAAGAAAGCGCAGCGGATTTGCGAGTGTGAGCGTAGATAGGGCGAATGCCCGTACATCGAGAAAGCCGTAGGCTTTCGAAGATGCGCAGCGTATTTGTAAAAAGGGTATCAGATTTGGGGGTAACAGAAATGAAGCGGGTATTATTTGTTACATCAGAGGCAGTTCCATTTATCAAAACAGGCGGTCTTGCAGACGTTGCAGGTTCACTGCCAAAATATTTTTCAAAAAATGAATATGAAGTCAGCGTCATGCTGCCGAAGTATATGTGTATCCGTGAGGATATGCGTAAGAAAATGCATCATATATTGCATTTTTATGTAGATCTGGGCTGGCGAAAACAATATGTAGGAATACTGGAGGCAAAGGAAGATGGAATCCAGTATTATTTTATTGATAATGAATTCTATTTTGCGGGAGACAGACCATATAATAATATTTACGAAGATGTAGAAAAATTTGCATTTTTCTCAAAGGCAGTATTAGAAGCATTGCCGCATATGAATTACCAGCCGGATATTATTCATTGCCATGACTGGCAGACGGGACTGGTTCCGGTATATCTGGAGAATATCTATAAGAAAAATGTATTTTACCAGAATATGAAAACGGTATTTACGATACACAATCTACAGTTCCAGGGGCGCTGGAATCTAAAGGCAGTAAAAGATATTACCGGATTGCCGGATGCTCTTTTTACACCGGATAAATTAGAATCCTATGGAGAGGGCAATTATCTGAAGGGTGGTATTGTATATGCAGATGCTATAACAACGGTAAGTCCTACATATGCTTATGAGATAACAACTCCGGATGGTGGCGAAGGCTTGGATGGTCTCATTCGCAGTAACAGCTATAAATTAAGCGGTATTATTAATGGAATCGATTATAATGAATATAATCCGAAAGCGGATCCAAAGATTGCTTATTTATATGATGCCAATGATTTAGAAGAGGGCAAGCGGAAAAATAAGCAGGCACTTTTAAAGGATATGAATCTTCCGTATTCGGATGATGTGATGTTAGTTGGAATTGTTTCAGAATGACAGAGCAGAAGGGATTTGCACTGGTAGATTATATGATGGATGAACTGCTTTCTTCCGGTAAATTTGAGATTGTTGCCTTAGGAACCGGAGAGGAACGTTATGAGAATATGTTCCGTTATTATGAGAGCAGGTATCCGGACAGACTGAAGGCAAATATTATGTATTCCGAAGAAGCAGCACATAGAATTTATGCAGCATCAGATGCTTTTTTGATGCCATCTTTATTTGAACCCTGTGGTCTGAGCCAGTTGATGTGCCTTCGTTATGGAACAGTACCGGTGGTTCGCGAGACCGGTGGCTTAAAGGATACCGTAGAGCCATATAATGAGTATCAGCATACCGGAACAGGTTTTACTTTTTCCAATTATAATGCTCATGAAATGCGTGACAGTCTTCTTTATGCATATCAGGTATTCCATGAGAACCGGACCGGGTGGCTGGATATCGCAAGACGTGGCATGGAGCAGAATTTCTCCTGGTCCAGTTCTGCAAAGGAATATGAAAAATTATATGCTAGATTGTAGTCCTTTCTTCTGGCATAGAAGTAAGAAGCTTTTCAGAGTGGGAATAGAAATAAGCGTGATCGGATAAGATTTCTTCTTCCTCAACCTGAGTGGAATTTACTTCATGAATCATAGCATTTAAATCCTGTATACAGGTTCCGGGCAGAACAGGAAGAATCAGAAATTCATGAATGCTGCTTGGAATCAGATAAAAATCACATGTGAGCTTATCTGCAATGGAATCTAAAAGATTTGGATAGAGAATGCAGGAAGCACCATAGAGTCTGGCTTTATTGGTTAATACATAAAGCGGTGTTTCGGATTCTTCTTCCATGCTATCTGCAGGAAAGGGCATTGGCATAAGCTTATTGAGTAATGGCATTAATGGTTCAAAATCAGCAGGAAGCTGTGCCGGCGTATTCTCTAAGGCATAAGAATATAACGCATCTGCGGAGACGTTCCAGTAGGAAAGATGAGTGGAACGAATCAGAATAGTGGCGTTTCCCTGACTTGAGCTAGATAAAAGACAATAGAAAACAACTGCAAAATCAAGATAACGAAAATGAGGAATTTCTTTGAGGAGTTCCTCATTTTTCTGATAGTGAATCAGTTTAAAAAGGATGCGGTGCCGTACATTTTCAAAATTAGTAAAGAATGCTACATCGACAGAGCTGCTTGGACGGTAAGCCCGGTAAATTTCCCGGATATGTAAAATAATGTTATGTATGCTTTTTCCTGCCTGATATTCTTTGTAATAATCATTGAGATAAATAGTGGGAGAAATGTTGCAGCCCTTTTGCAGAATAGTGAGTCCATCCAAAGTAACGCCATTATTTTTTTGGATTTTATGCAGCTGAATCGTAACATCTGTATCAAACAGAGAATGAATTTGTAACTGGATTTCAGTAAGAAATTGTTGATATGTCATAAAGACCTCCTGGTTAGAAATGGTAAAAATGAATAAATAGAAAAGAAAGTCCATGGATTATTCCAATGGACTTTCAATATATCATCTTGTGTCTTGAATAACAAGAAAACGTAATATGAAATTTTTCTAAAAAATTTCTAATCTTTTAGAGACCAGAATATTTTAGTAAGATTTTAATTTCTTCCAGAGATAGTCATAAGTTTCTGTAGCCGGGACATCAAGACTGTTAAAAATTTCACAGTTTTCTAAAGTTTCCTGATCAGAAAAAATAGTAGTACTTTCCTGAACCTCTTCATCCAGTTCGTCATAAACAGCGGTGTTTGGTGTAGCATACCAGACATAGTCAAAGTTTTCCATACCGATATCTTCACGACAGAGATAATTTAAAAACTGTTCTGCAGCATCCTTATGCTGGCAGGTTTTGGGAATGAACCAGGAGTCCATCCACATATTGGAACCTTCTTTCGGAACCACATAATCAAGATCATCATTATAATCCTGTGCATAGGCAGCCTCTCCGGAATAAATAAGAGCCATGGCAGCATTTCCGGCAATCATTTCATCGGCAGAAGAATCTACCAGATAGGAGTAGACTAAATCTTTCTGGTCACAAAGCATGGAAAGTGCTTCGTTTAATTCATCTTCATCCGTAGTATTGATGGAATAGTCCAAAAGCCGGAGTGCAGGAACGAAGGTATCGCGGACGGAATTTTCCATGATAATCTGTCCCTTATATTTCGGATTCCAGAGAACATTCCAGCTGTCCATATCAGCTTCATCTACCATGGTTTTATTGTAGAGAATACCAAGTGTGCCGAAGAAATAAGGCAGTGTGTATTTTGTTTCCGGGTCAAAGGCCTTGGAAAATTCCACATAGGTCGGGTCGATGTTTTCGTAAAGTGGAATATTATCATAATCCATTTCTAAGACTTCACCTTCATTGATAAGCTTCTGGATCATATAGTCGGAGGTACAGATTAAATCGTATTTGATGGAACCCGCCTTATATTTGGTATACATTTCCTCCGGACTTTCATATTCTTCGTATTTGATGGTAATACCGGTTTCTTTTTCAAATTGCTGGATAACATCCGGCTCTATATATTTTCCATAATTTAAAATAACAAGTGCATTTTCATCCTCTTTCTGTCCACAGCCGGAAAGAGTAAGGAGACCAGCAATAAGCATAAATGAAAATAAGAATTTCTTCATTTCTTAAGACCTTCCTTTCGCATCCTTGACACTGCGGTAATTCATAATCAGAAGAAGTACCAGTGCAAGGAAGAATAAAATCGTAGACAGTGCATACATCTCAGGAATAATACCTTTACGCAGCTGGGTATAAATCATGGTGGACAATGTATTGACACCGGCACCCTTGGTAAAATAGGTGATGGAAAAATCGTCTAGGGACATTGTCACAGCCATCAGAAAACCGGAGAATACACCAGGCTTGATATCCGGCCATACAATTTTGAAAAATGCATAAAGTGGTGTTGCACCTAAGTCTCTGGCAGCCTCATAGGTATGGGAGGAGGTGTTGGAAAGCTTAGGCAGTACATTTAAAATGACATATGGAATGTCAAAGGTAATATGTGCAATCAATACGGTTGATGTTCCAAGCTCTGTAAAGCGGACAAAAAGCAGCATCAGGGAGATACCGGTAACAATATCTGCATTCAGAAGTGGAATGTTAGTTGCACCAAGCATAATCTGACGGTTCCTTTTCCGCATGGCACTGATTCCGATTGCTGCCATGGTTCCGATTATTGTAGCAATCACAGAAGATGCAACGGTAATCAGAATCGTGGTATAAAAGGCATTCATAATAGTCGGGTCAGAAACAAGATTGCGGTACCATTCTGTCGTAAATCCACCCCATTTTACACGGGAGAGTGAGTTGTTGAAGGAAAGTACAATCAGAACTCCAATCGGAAGATACAGAAACAGGAAAATAATTGCAAGATAAATTCTTGATAAACTTTTCTTTACCATACTGCATGCCCTCCTGATTCACCGGCACGATTCATAAATGCCATACTGATTAAAACAAAAATCATAAGTACAATGGAAAGTCCGGAACCTAAATTCCAGTAGGAACCCTGCATGAAGGACTGCTCAATAACATTTCCAATGAGAAGTACTTTACCTCCACCTAAAAGGTCTGAAATAACAAAGGAGGTAAGTGCCGGCACGAATACCATAATAATTCCGCTGACAATTCCAGGCAAAGTAAGCGGCAGAATGATACGGAAGAAGGTGATAAAACTGTTGGCACCTAAATCCCTTGCCGCATCTATGGTTTCTTTGCGGATACGTACTATGGAATTGTAAATCGGCATAATCATAAATGGAAGAAAATCATAAATCATGCCAAATACAACGGCTCCCTGTGTATTTAACATATGAAGCTTCGGGATGCCAAAAATGGAAAGGAATCCATTGATAATTCCATTGTTGGAAAGCAACATCTGCCATGCTAAAATACGCAGCATAAAATTCATCCACATTGGCAGGACGAAGATAAATACCACAAAGCTCTGATGCTTGATATGAAGACTATTTAATATCATGGCAAGCGGGTAGGAGAGCAGGAGACAGACAACCGTACATAAGATACCAAGCTTCAAGGAAAGCAGGAGTGCTTTTATATGTACCGGGTCTGCAATTGCAGCAATATTTGCCCAGGTAAAACCACCGTCACTGTTGGTGAATGCGTAATATAATATCATCAGAATTGGAAGTACAGTAAATCCAATAATCCAGACCAGATAAGGTCCGGCTAAAAGTCTTTTTCTGGCATTATGCATCGAGTTCCACCGCCTTTTCGTCACTGGATTCCGGTTTATGCATAATCTGGATATTGAAAGGAATTACCTTCATTCCCACATGGCTTCCGGTTTCAAAATATTTGGTGGTATGAACAAGCCATTCATAGCCGCCAGCCATAATTTCGATTTCATAGTGGACACCCTTGAAGATAACAGAAGTAATATCACCATCCATAAAACCGGTGCCGGCTTCTACAATCTCAATATCTTCCGGGCGGATGACTACGTCTACCGGTTTATTATTACCAAAACCGGTGTCGACACATTCGTGCTTGATGCCTAAGAAGCTGACTAATTTATCCTCAATCATGATACCGTCAATGATATTGCTGTCTCCGATAAAGTCGGCAACGAATGCATTTTCCGGCTCATTATAAATATCTTCCGGAGTACCAATCTGCTGGATATAGCCCTGATTCATGACAGCAATGGTGTCTGACATGGTAAGGGCTTCTTCCTGGTCGTGGGTAACATAGATAAAAGTAATGCCAAGTTCATTTTTCAGACGAATCAGTTCGTACTGCATGTCCTGACGCATTTTTAAATCCAGTGCACCCAAAGGCTCGTCTAAAAGGAGCACCTTTGGTTCATTTACAATGGCACGGGCAATGGCAATACGTTGCTGCTGGCCACCGCTTAAGGAATCAATGCTGCGGTTTTCATAACCGTCTAAGTTTACAAGCTTTAAGGCATATTTGATTTTATCCTGAATATAAGCCTTGCTTTTCTTGCTGATTTTTAACCCAAAAGCAATATTTTCTGCAATGCTCATATGGGTAAAAAGTGCGTATTTCTGGAATACGGTATTTAATTTACGCTCATTTGGCGGAAGAGAAGTAATATCTTTTCCATCAAAAATAATACGTCCGGTGTCCGGTGTCTCAAAACCACCGATAAGACGCAGGGTAGTAGTCTTTCCACAGCCGGAAGGTCCCAGCAGTGTTAAGAATTCGTTTTCCTTTACATAAAGATTTAAGTCATCCAAAATCATATTTCCGTCATAAGTTTTGGTAATATTTTCTAATTGTATTAATTTCTTGCCCATCATAACCTCCTAAAAACTTGGCGGGTTTGTAACCCAGATAAGAACGGCATCTTTCCTGCCGGTATTTTCGATATGGTGCTTTTTATTGGACTTAAGATAAAAAGACTCCCCCTGTCTTGCAGTATAAGTACGGGTACCATATATGATTTTAATGGAGCCCTTAAGTACATAGCCGAATTCTTCTCCCTCATGTGGAAGATAGATGTCTGATGTGCCGCCGGGCTTCAGCGTCAGTCGTACCGGTTCCATCATATCTTTCTGGGCACCGGGAACCATCCATTCGATTAAGCTCCTGTGTTCCGCATCTTCTTTTTCAAAATAATCTTCATTTTTAAAGACAAGCTGTGCAGGTTCATCATCTGCAAAAAATTCTGCCGGCGTAGTGCCGAGACACTGGATAATATCTAAAAGTGTACCCACGGAAGGAGATGTAAGATTACGCTCTAACTGGGAGATAAATCCTTTGGATAATTCCAGACGGTCAGCCAGTTCCTGCTGGGTGAGACCGTAGAGAATCCGCAGCTCCTTGATTTTATTTCCAATATCCATTTTGTACTTCCTTTCCATGAAAAGTGATTTTACATAGTTTTTACAAAATGAAGCTAATAATGTATTTGAAGTTTAATAATAATAAACTCACTAAGGAGTATTATGAGAAATTGAAAGAGAAATGTCAATACTATTTTTAGATTATTTTTAGACAACAAAAAAAGCTCCCGAGGGGACTCGAACCCCTGACCTACGCATTACGAATGCGCCGCTCTACCAACTGAGCCACGGAAGCAGAATAATCTGGTTATATGCGAAATAAAATATTTTCCTCAGACAACCCTTTATTTATTAAAATCATACTATAATATTATATATAGAAAAAAATAAATTTGCAATGTTTTTTTGAAAAAAGTTGTTCTTTCAAAGGTTACTTGGTATAATGGGCGTAGATGTGTAAGAACCGGAGAAAGATGAACCGGCTTATGAAAAGGGAAATCATTACAAGGAGGAAGTTTTTTTCATGGAAGTGAAGGAATTTGTTTCAGGGGGAAAGAAAACTGAGGACAGTAAGAAGAATATGAAGAAGAAAATCAACAGCGCAAAGAAAAATTATGCAAAGAAGAACAGTCAGTTTACGATTGCAGAATTAAAGGAAAACAGCGCGCTGATTATGTTATGTGTATTTGTGGTTTTTGCCGTATTGGAAATTGTGCTGGGTATACTGGTATGGAAGATACCGGTAGTGAGCGTATGTATTGTAGTGTTGATTGAAGCGGGACTTGCTGCATGTCTGCATAACCTTCCTGTCTGGCTGCATGGAATTGTTGCAGCAGCAGAGATTGTCGTTGGAATAATTTCCGGTAAAGTAATATTTATGCTGATTGGAATTTTATGCTATGGGGCAGCTTTGTTTGCATTGAAATTCCAGAAGGAAAATAATCCGCTTTCTATATTAAAATAAGAAGAAATCATACCAGGAGATAAAACATGGATCCCTTACAATTAGTAGAGTTATTAAGAGGACACAGAACTTATATTCAGACACATAATTTTCCAGATCCGGATGCGATTGCCAGTGCCTTTGGCTTACAGCATTTTTTAAATTACCATGGGATTAAAGCAGATATCTGTTATGATGGTAAGATTGAACGCCTGAGTACAAGAAAGATGTTTGACACATTTCATATTGATATTTTGTCTAAAGAAGATTTGGATGATATGAAGAAAGAGGACTATATTGTTACCGTAGACTCCCAGAAATATAATGCGAATCTGACCGATTTTATCGGGGATGAGGTGGCATGTATTGACCATCATCCGACAGTAATTGCCTGTGAATATGCTTATAAAGATGTGCGCCGTGTAGGAGCCTGTGCCACAATGATTGCAGAGTATTTTTATCTTACCAATACACCAATGAGCCGGGATGTGGCGGCAGCACTGGCATATGGCATCAAGATGGATACGGATGACTTTGTCCGTGGTACAACAAAGCTTGATGTGGATATGTTTGCATACATCTATCCAATGGCAGATGTGGAAGAGTTAAAGTCCATGTATGTAAATGTAATGGAGTTTTCTGATTTAAAAGCATATGGTGCGGCAATCGATAATATCCACATTTATGATGATGTGGGATTTGCATCGATTCCGTTTGATTGTCCGGATGCGCTGATTGCAATTATTTCAGACTTTATTTTATCTCTTGATGTAGTTAATATTTCCGTGATTTATGCAATCCGTTCTGACGGCATTAAGTTTTCTGTCCGTAGTGCATTAAATCATGTAGATGCCGGAAGAGTTGTAGCAAAGGCATTAGCAGATTATGGAAATGGTGGCGGACATCCGGCAATGGCTGGCGGTTTCATTCCAAAGAAGAATATGGAAAAGTTGGAACCGGACCGGGATTATAAATTAGAAATGCTGTTCTTAGAGCAGATCAAGGCAGAAGAAGGAAGGTAAGATACCATGGCAGAAAATCAGGTGAAGATAACCTATCATATTTATCTTGAGGCAGAGGATGTATCCCAGTCGAGAATTTTATCCAGTACCTCTTATGTAAAGAACTTATTTAAAAATTGTGGCAATCATTATTTTCAGGGTGTAGATTTTGATGATGAAAGTGATTTGGATGACTTTACCCTGCGTCTCTTTGTGGAGCAGGAAATCTTAGAAGAAGAGTGCAGCGTAGAGGCAGACGCAAAAGACTTTCCGGCAGATATGGCAGAATTCTTGGATAATATAGCCCAGGCACATTCTTTCCTTGATATGGAAGGTGATTTTACCGTGGAATATCAGGGCGAGAAAGTAAGTTTTAAGTTTGCTTCTGAAGCAGGAGCAGATTACTGTGACTTTGAAGAAATCGAAGAAGCATAAAAATTCATAAGTAATTTCCTGTAAAGTAAGAAAGAGAAAGGCAGTATGAAGAGCAGGTGCAATTCATACCGCCTTTCTTTATTTCCTCTTTAAGCAGAGCTTCTCAAAACTTCCAATCAGCTGATAGAGCAGCATGGCAATGAGACAGAGAATCAGAATCGATAAGATGACCCAGTCTAATTTAAAAACCTGGCTGCCATAAATAATAAGATAGCCTAAGCCTTTTTTTGCTGCAATAAATTCACCGATGATAACACCAACCAGACAAAGACCGATGTTGACTTTCATAATAGAAAGCAGGGTGGGAACACAGCCCGGCAGCATAATTTTAAACATGACATCATTACGGGTGCCGCCTAATGTCTTTATCAGAAGAATCTTTTCTTTATCCATATCACAAAAAGCAGTGTAAAGACTCAGAATAGAGCCAAAGATAGCTACGGACATACCGGTGATGATAATGGTCTTGTAATTGCCGCCCAGCCATACAATCAGCAGTGGAGCCAGCGCGGATTTTGGCAGGGAATTTAAAACCACAAGATAAGGCTCTAAGGTTTCGGATAAGGTTTTGGAAAACCAGAGGATTGCAGCAATCAGTAATGTTAAAATAATAACAAAGAAAAAGCTGCTTAAGGTTTCAAACAGGGTGATTCCAATGTGATAAAGGAGCTTCTGACCGGTAATCATCTGGTAGAAGCAGATGATAAGTCTGGTGGGACTGCTGAAAATAAAGGGGTCGATTTTTCCATATTTCGCACAGAGTTCCCATTGCAATAGAAAGACAACAAGAATCAGGATGCGACAGATTTTTATTTTAAGCCGATGCCTGCGGCATTGCCGTAAATACATAAGCTGTGCAGAGGATGGGTTATTCATTTTGATTAAATTCCTTCCATATTAAGTTAAAATAGGATTTAAAATGGCTGTCATTTCGTTTCTCTAAAGGCGTAAGACCAGGCTCAAAGGATATGGGTATAATGGAGCGGATTGTGCCCGGCCGGTGGCTTAAGACAATAACACGGTCTCCCATGGAAATTGCTTCGGATAAATCATGGGTTACAAGAATGGCGGTTTTATGTTCCTGCCGCAGAATGGTACCGATGTCATTGCTGACATTAAGGCGGGTCTGATAATCTAATGCCGAGAAGGGTTCATCTAAGAGAAGCAGCTCCGGGCGAAGTACCAGGGTCCGAATCAGGGCAGCCCGCTGCCGCATGCCGCCGGAAAGCTCAGAAGGACGTTTTGCAGCAAAATCGGCAAGTCCATAAGTTTCTAACAGCCGGCTGGCATAAGCAAGATTTTCCGGTGTCATTTTGTGCTGGATTTCCAGCCCTAATTGGACATTGGATGCGATGGTACGCCACTCTAAGAGATGGTCTTTCTGGAGCATGTATCCCATATTTAAGATATCCTTTGACTGCAGGGGGTGTCCCATGAAGGAAATGCTGCCGCCGGATGGGACAAGGAGACCGCAGATAAGGGATAAAAGTGTTGATTTGCCACATCCACTGGGACCTACAATAGCAACAAATTCTCCATTGGATAAAGTAAAACTGATATTGGACAGAGCCTTGGTTTCGCCGTCTTTCGTATGATAAATATAATCTATATTGGACAATTCAAGGATGGAGCACATGGTATTCACCTGATAGAAGTTTATAGGATAATATATGTGAAAAAATGAGATTGGTCACCCGGATTGACAGAAGAAAAGGATAGATTATAATAGGAACAGAATCGACAGAAATTTTGAATGGGAAAGGTAAATGCGATGAAAGAAAATTACCAGAAAATATTGGATGAAACGATTGCCGGATTAGAAGAAAGAGGAGAAGTTCCGAAACTTTTACTTCATAGCTGCTGTGCACCCTGCAGTTCTTATGTATTAGAGTATCTTTCCAACTATTTTTATATTACGGTGTTGTACTATAATCCCAATATTTATCCGGAGGATGAATATTATCACAGAGCAGCGGAGCAGAAACGCTTTATTAAAGAATTTCCGACGAAATATCCTGTCACCTTTGTGGAAGGAAATTTTGAACCGGAGCGTTTTTATGAAACAGTAAAAGGTTATGAAAATATCCGGGAGGGTGGCGAACGGTGTTTCCGCTGCTATGAATTAAGACTGCGGGAAGCGGCAGAGTATGCGAAAAAATTAAATTGTGATTATTTTACGACAACGCTGTCTATCAGTCCCATGAAGAATGCTGCAAAGTTAAATGAGATTGGAGGAAGGCTGGCTGAAGAATATGGCATTCCCTATTTATATTCGGATTTTAAGAAACGGGATGGCTATAAGCGTTCTACCGTAATTTCGGCAGAGTATGGCATGTACCGGCAGGATTATTGTGGCTGTGTATTTTCGAAGCGGGAGCGGGAAGAACAGAAAAGAGAACGTGCGGCGCAGGAAAGTGAGCAGACAGTACAGGAGTGATTTCTTCTGGTTGTCATTTTATGAAAAATAAGGTATACTTTCAGAAGTTAGTTATGGATTTTTGTTTAGAATAAGTACGGACATCCGTATGGAAAGAGAGGATAAAAGAGTGGCACAGTTATGGGGTGGACGCTTTACCAAAGAGACAGACAAGCTCGTTTACAATTTTAATGCGTCTATATCATTTGATCAGAAATTCTATAAACAGGATATGGAAGGCAGCATTGCGCATGTGAAAATGCTTGGAAAACAGGGCATTTTAACAGAGAAAGAAATGCAGGATATTGTAGACTGTTTAAAAGAAATCTTAAAAGAAGTAGAAGAAGGAAAGCTTATTATTACCGATGAATACGAAGATATTCACAGCTTTGTAGAGGCAAAACTCATTGACCGTCTGGGAGATACCGGTAAGAAATTACATACCGGACGAAGCAGAAATGACCAGGTTGCACTGGACATGCGTCTTTATACCAGACAGGAAGTATTGCATACTGACAAGCTGGTAAAAGAACTTCTTGAGACCATTCTTAAGATTATGGAAGAAAATACCGAGACGATTATGCCGGGATTTACCCATCTTCAGAAAGCACAGCCGATTACACTGGCACATCATATGGGAGCTTATTTTGAGATGTTCCGCCGTGACAGACTACGCCTGCAGGATATTTTTAAGAGAATGAATTACTGTCCGTTAGGTTCCGGTGCCCTGGCAGGAACTACTTATCCATTAGACCGTGAATATACTGCAGAATTACTTGGTTTCTATGGACCAACCTTAAACAGTATGGATGGCGTATCAGACCGTGACTACTTAATCGAATTTTTATCTGCATTATCAACGATTATGATGCATTTAAGCCGTTTCTCAGAAGAAGTTATCATCTGGAATTCCAATGAATATCAGTTTGTAGAGATTGACGATGCATACAGCACCGGAAGCAGCATTATGCCACAGAAGAAAAATCCGGATATTGCAGAATTGGTACGTGGAAAGACCGGAAGAGTGTATGGTGCACTGATGTCATTGCTTACTACAATGAAGGGAATTCCCCTTGCGTATAATAAAGATATGCAGGAAGACAAGGAGCTTTCCTTTGATGCCATGGATACTGCAAAAGGCTGTCTGGCACTCTTTAACGGTATGCTCGCAACTATGAAATTCAATAAAGAAAAAATGCATGACAGTGCCAACAAGGGATTTACCAATGCGACAGATGCAGCAGATTATCTGGTAAATCATGGCGTTCCTTTCCGTGATGCCCACGGTATTGTAGGAAGAATCGTGCTTTATTGTCTGGATAAGAAGATTGCCATTGATGATATGTCATTGGATGAGTTAAAGGCAATCTGTCCGGTATTTGAAGAAGATATCTATGAAGCAATTTCCATGGAAACCTGTGTTAATAAACGTCTGACTGTTGGTGCGCCTGGTAAAGACGCAATGGAAAAAGTCATTGCATTGCATAAGGAATATCTGTCAAAGGACTGGCAGGATGAGTTGAATCTGCCGGAAGAGGCGTAGAAAATAAGTAGCTTATTTTAAAAAATTGGTACATATGTATAAGAAAAATGCAATTCACTTAGTAATTTTTGATAAATTGTGAATTGCATTTTTTGTATAAATAGGATAGTATATTTATCAGAAAGACAACTGTTCGCGATAGACGAACATAAAAACGTGAGGAGAAAAAGAAATGAGCAGCAAATTAAAAGTCGGTATTTTAGGTGGAACAGGAATGGTAGGTCAGAGATTTATCTCTCTTCTGGAGAATCATCCATGGTTTGAGGTAACTACAATTGCAGCAAGCCCAAGAAGTGCAGGAAAGACCTATGCAGAAGCAGTTGGAGATCGTTGGAAAATGGATACTCCAATGCCGGAAGCCGTTAAAAATATTGTAGTAAAGAATGTTAATGAAGTAGAAAATGTTGCAGCAGAAGTTGATTTCGTATTCAGTGCTGTAGATATGACTAAAGATGAAATTAAAGCAATTGAAGAAGCATATGCTAAGACAGAGACTCCTGTTGTTTCGAACAACAGTGCACACAGATGGACACCGGATGTTCCTATGGTAGTACCTGAAATCAATCCGGAACATATGAAAGTAATCGAATTCCAGCGCAAGAGACTGGGAACCAAGAGAGGATTTGTTGCAGTAAAACCAAACTGCTCCATCCAGAGTTATGCTCCTGTTCTTACAGCATGGAAAGAGTTTGAACCATATGAAGTAGTAGCAACTACCTATCAGGCAATTTCCGGTGCCGGAAAAACCTTTAAGGACTGGCCGGAAATGGTTGGAAATATTATCCCATACATCGGTGGAGAGGAAGAAAAATCCGAAAAAGAGCCACTTCGTATCTGGGGTGAAATCAAAGATGGTGTCATTGTACCTGCTACATCACCGGTTATTACCTGCCAGTGTATCCGTGTTCCGGTATTAAACGGACATACAGCAGCTGTATTTGTTAAGTTCAAAAAGAACCCTACAAAAGAGCAGTTAATCGAAAAATTAGTAAACTTCAAGGGTGTTCCACAGGAATTAAATCTTCCAAGTGCACCAAAGCAGTTTATCCAGTACTTAGAAGAAGACAACAGACCACAGGTTTCTATGGATGTTAACTATGAAAACGGTATGGGAATCAGTGTTGGACGTCTTCGTGAGGACACCGTATATGATTGGAAATTCGTAGGATTATCCCACAATACCGTACGTGGTGCGGCTGGTGGAGCTGTTCTTTGTGCAGAACTTTTAAAAGCACAGGGTTACATTACCGCAAAATAAGCAGCAAAATATGTAACAAAATGAAGATAGAAAAGTCATATTGCAGGAAAGCAGTATGGCTTTTTTATCGTTTTGGCGTTGATAGAAAAATTAAAATGTGATATTATTTTTGTTAGAGTGACTTCTTAGAATTAGAAATTTTGGAGGATATTACCAATGATGATTCAGACATCCGAATTAAAAAAATTAGAAGAGGTATATGGACAGTCCGGCAATCAGATTGTTCTTTTATATGGAAGAGATAACTGCCAGAAAGAGCAGTTGATAAAAGAATTCTGTAAGGAGAAAAAGTTTTTTTACTATCGCGCCAGACAGGCATCCGAAAGGGAACAGGTTTTGCAGATGGGGCAGGAAGTGGAAACAAAATACGGAATTCGTCTGACACGCTATAGTTATGATGAATTCTTTAACCGCATCAAGAGTGGAGACCCGACCAAGCTTGTGGTTGTTATTGATGAATTCCAGTATATTGCCAGAAAAGATGTTGGCTTTATGAACAGCATTCTGAAACTGAAAGCAAAGAAATTATATCCGGGTCCTGTTATGATTATTCTGACCAGCTCTTCACTGGTATGGGTAGAGGAAGACTGCAGAGAAAAATATGGTGAATACTTAAAGAAGGTAGACGCAGCCATCCGCATGGAGGATGCGACATTTCTTGATGTGGTTCGACATTTCCCGGAATATGGAACCAGTCAGGCAGTGCAGGTCTATGGAATTATTGGAGGTGTGCCGGGTTATCTTACACGCTGGAATTCCAAAAAGAGTATTAAGGAAAATGTCTGTCGGCATATTTTGTCTCCGGATGGCTTCCTGTTCCATGAGGCAGAAAATTATATCAGCATTGAATTAAGAGAACTTTCTGTATATAATACAATACTTGCAGCATTGGCTTCGGGAAATAATAAGCTGAATGACCTCTTTTTAAAGACAGGCTTCTCCAGAGCAAAAATCAGTGTCTACATGAAGAATCTGATGGCATTTGATGTGGTAGAAAAGGTGGTTTCCTTTGATACCGGTGGCTGGGAGAATACGAAAAAGGGTGTTTACCGCATTGCCAATACTTATGTGAATTTCTGGTTCCGTTTTGTCTATCCACATTTATCGGACTTATATATGATGACACCGGAAGAATTTTATGATACTTATATTGAAAAAGATTTAGATGACTATATGAACCGTTATTTTGTCAAGGTCTGCCGGGAATATCTGACTTTATTAAATCGTATTGGTAAACTTCCGATTGACATTCACCGGATTGGAACCTGGGTTGGAAAGAAGGGCAATATCGATATTGTCGCCCAGAACAGTGTCCGTGAGAGCATTGTCGGAATCTGTAACTGGTCAGAGCCTTATATGACCCGCTCGTCAGGTGAAGCATTGCTTGATAATCTGAAACAGGCAAAAATTTCCGCAAAATATCTTTATATGTTTTCCGCACAGGAATTTGCAGAGGATTTAAAACAGATGGCAGAAGAAGATAAAAGATTTGTCCTGATCGATATGAAGGAATTATAAAGTGCCGGAAAGCTAAAAATGACAGTAAAGTCAAATGATTGAAAAAGACAAAATAATAGAAATGGCACAGAAATTGGAGGAAATAACGGTTGGGTAAGTCGTTAATTATCACGGAGAAACCAAGTGTTGCCCGGGAATTTGCACGAATTCTTGGCGTATCCGGCAGAAATGACGGATATATCGAAGACAGTCACTATGCTATTACCTGGTGTGTTGGTCATCTGGTGGAAATGGTATATCCGGAAGAATATGATATAAAATATAAGAAGTGGAAGTTAGAAGACCTTCCATTTCTTCCGAAAGATTATAAATATAATGTCATACCATCTGTAAGCAAACAGTATGACATCGTACATAAGCTTTTACACCGGGAAGATATTGATACCGTTTACTGGGCAGGCGATGCCGGAAAAGAAGGACAGACCATTGAAGAGAATATCCGGCGGTTCGGTGGAGTCCGTGAAGGTATGAAAGAGCTGCGGGTATGGATAGATTCGCAGACGGAGGAAGAAATTAAAAGAGGAATTGCTGAAGCAAGACCAATGGCGGATTATGATAATCTTGCTAATTCCGGGATTATGCGTACCATTGAAGACTATGCCATGGGAATTAATTTTTCCCGTGTCATGTCTGTAAAATATGGAAATCTTTTAAATGATGCTGCAGGAACCAAGTCCTATACTGCAATTGCAGTTGGCCGTGTCATGACCTGTGTACTTGGCATGGTTGTAATCCGGGAGCGGGAAATCCGTAATTTTGTAGAGACACCATTTTACCGGGTAGTGGGAAATTTTTTTGATGCAGAGATAGAAGGCGAATGGAAAGCAGTAGAAGGTTCTTCTTATTATGCGTCTCCGTTGCTCTATAAAGAGAATGGATTCAAAGAAAAAACACATGCAGAAAAGTTAATTGAAGATTTAACTAATAAAACAGCGGTTGTAAAAACAGTAGATAAAGGAATTACAAAGAAACGTGCACCGCTTTTATTTAACCTGGCGGAGCTGCAGGCAGAGTGCTCGAAAAGGTTTAAAATCAGCCCGGACGAGACGCTGCAGGTAGCACAGGACTTATATGAAAGAAAGCTGACTACTTATCCGAGAACAGATGCAAGAGTATTATCTTCTGCCGTTGCAAAAGAAATCAGTAAGAATATCAGAGGACTCCGTTCCTTTGAGCCGGTTGCACCTTTTGTACAAAATATTATGGAACATGGTTTATATAAAAATATCGGAAAGAGCAGTTATACCGATGACAGTAAGATTACAGACCATTATGCTATTGTTCCAACCGGACAGGTCAATGAATATAAGTCGCTGACGGAATTGCAGAAGCGGGTCTACGAGCTGATCGTGCGGCGTTTCTTAAGTATTTTCTATCCGCCGGCACAGTATCAGACGGTAAAACTGACCATCGGAATTGAAAAGGAATCTTTCTTTGCCGGAGCAAAAGTATTAAAGGTTCCCGGATATCTTGAAATTGCCGGAAGACCGGATACCAAAGAAAAACGGGAAAAGGAAGATGGCGACGGAGAAGAAAACAATCCGAAGAACAGCGCAGCATTACTAAAACTTGCAGATAGTCTCAAAGAAGGAGATACCGCAGAAGTAAAAGAATTTCTGGTAAAAGAGGGAAAGACTTCTCCACCAAAGCGTTATACTTCAGGTTCCATGGTGCTTGCCATGGAAAATGCGGGACAGTTAATCGAGGAAGAGGAATTAAGAGAACAGATTAAAGGCTCCGGAATTGGAACCTCTGCTACAAGGGCAGAAATCATCAAGAAGCTGGTGCGTATCGGCTACCTTGCTTTGAATAAGAAAACACAGGTGCTGACGCCGGAAGCCTTAGGCGAGATGGTTTATGAAGTGGTGAATATGACTGTTCCGGCACTTTTGAATCCGAAGATGACCGCTTCCTGGGAAAAGGGCTTGGATGGCATTACCCAGGGAACGGTTCCGATGGAAGATTATCGGGAGAAGTTAGAGGAATTTATCCGGAAAGAAACAGTTTCCATGATAAATGAAAATCTCACCAGCCAGATTGCCGGTCAGATTCGTCCATTGGCTGGCAGCAATGCCAAAGATATGAAGGCAAGGGTTAAAATCGGAGCAACCTGTCCGGTCTGTGGCGGCGAGATTGAGACTACACCTTTTGGTTATGGCTGCTCGAATTATAATAAAGATGGCAGTGGCTGCCGTTTTGCTATTGGTTCCATCGCCGGAAGAGAGCTTAACGATGAAGAAGTAAAGCAGTTATTAAGCGAAGGCAGAACCGGAGTCTTAAAGGGATTTACTTCGAAGAATAAGAAGAAGTTTTCTGCCTGCCTTGTGATGGCAAAGGATGAAGAAGGAAAACCGAATATAACCTTTGATTTTTCACAGAATGAGCCGGAGACCATAGAGGGCGTAAGTTGTCCGTTGTGTGGCGGAGCAATAGAAATAAAGCCATTTGGTTATGGCTGTGCCAATTATAAAGCGGAAGATGAGGCTGGCTGCCGGTTTGCCATTGGCAAAATAGCCGGGAAAGATTTAAACACCGCCCAGGTGAAGGAGCTTCTGACCAATGGAAGAACCGGAACGATTCGTGGATTTACTTCAAAGAATAAGAAGAAATTTGATGCCTGCCTGATGCTTGGAGAAGATGAGAATGGAAAGAAAGTCCTGAAATTTGATTTTGAGCATGTGGAAGCAAAGAAGGTAAAAGATGTAAAATGTCCACTGTGTCAGGGTGATATTGTGCAGACGCCATTTGGCTATGGCTGTGCCAATTATGACAGAAACAAAGAGGACAGCTGCCGTTTCTCAATCGGTAAAATAGCCGGAGTAAAATTAAAGGAAACTCAGGTAAAAGCACTTTTACTGACAGGAAAGACGGAAATTATAACAGGATTTAAGTCTAAGAATGGCAAGAAATTTGATGCACCATTGAAGCTTACCGAGGATGGACGCATTGAATTTGACTTTCCGGAGCGTCCGAAACCGGAAGAGACAAAAGTAAAATGTCCAAAGTGTGGGGCATTGTTAAAGAAAAGCCAGTGGTACTATGAATGTGACTGCGGATTCCGGGTGAACCGTTATGTAGCAAAGGTGGAACTGGCTGAAGAAGTATTAGAAGAGCTTTTTGCAAAAGGATATACCGCTAAAAAAATAACCGGATTTACTTCGAAAGCAGGAAATGTATTTGATACCTGTCTGAAGTTTGAAGAGGATGAAATCCGTTTTGATTTTGACCGGAAACCGGAAGAAGAAAGAGAGGAAGAGAAAGATGGAACAGTGCAAAATCAGTAATATGTATACATTAGAGGAGACAATCGCAAAGGATTATCTTGCACAATTTACTTATCCGTGGGAGGCACTTGCCGGAATCGGAGATTATATCAAAGAACTGGGAAAAACATTGAATCCGGATGTTTATGAACAGAAGGGTGAGGATATCTGGGTGGCAAAATCCGCTGTCGTGGCACCGACAGCATGTTTAAATGGTCCTTTAATTATTGATGAAAATGCTGAAATACGACACTGCGCATTCATTCGTGGAAATGCAATTGTCGGAAAAGGAACGGTGGTAGGCAATTCTACCGAGTTAAAGAATGTCATTCTTTTTAATTCCGTGCAGGTACACACTATAATTATGTGGGAGATTCTATTTTAGGATACAAGTCACACATGGGAGCAGGTTCCATCACATCCAATGTAAAATCCGATAAGACACTGGTGGTAGTAAAATCTGCTGATGAGAAGATGGAAACCGGACGTAAGAAATTTGGTGCCATGTTAGGAGATTTTGTAGAGGTCGGCTGTAATTCCGTATTGAATCCGGGAACGGTCATCGGACCACATACCAATATTTATCCGCTTTCCCCGGTACGTGGAGTAGTTCCGGCGCATTCTATTTATAAGAATAAGAATGAAATTGTAAGTAAAGCAGAAGGTTAAACGGATGGAAATTTACCCGCAGAAGTTACCTGCGGTAGCTGCTTGCAGAAAAATGACAATAGAAAATTAAGAAATGAATGGTTGACAAAAACAGCTGTATGCATTACTGTATTAATTAAGTAATACATACGGCTGCTTTTTAGTTGGACGAGAACTTTGAAAAGAGTGTTTCTCGCAGTATATACGGGAAGCTTACAAAGAGTGTTTCTCGTGAATTTTGGAGGGTGAAAATGTTAGAAGTACAAGAGCTTACTAAGAAATATGGAAAGAATGTAGCAGTGGACCATGTCAGCTTTATGGTGCAGGATGGTCAGGTCGGTATCCTGCTTGGACCAAATGGTGCCGGAAAATCAACCATTATAAAGAGTATTGCAGGACTCCTTCGTTATGAAGGCGGTGTTGGTATTAATGGAATGAAGGCAAGAAGCCTGGAAGCGAAGAAAATATTTGGCTATGTACCGGAGATTCCGGCAATGTTTGAAGCGCTGACGGTGCGGGAGCATATCGAATATGTGAAGCGGGCATATAACAGTGACATTACAGAGGAAGAAATAGATGCACTGCTGACACGTTTTGAACTTCTGGATAAACAGGAGAAGCTGGGAAATGAATTGTCCAAAGGAATGATGCAGAAGGTCAGTATCTGTTGTGCACTTGCTATTCATCCAAAGGTTGTGATGTTGGATGAGCCAATGGTTGGACTTGACCCGGCAGCCATAAAAGAACTGAAAGAAGTTGTGCTTGAGTTAAAAGAGAAAGGCTGTACCATTCTTATCAGTACCCATATGCTTGAAATGGTAAAAGATTTGTGGGATGTGATGTTTGTAATGGAACAAGGGAAAATTATAGCAACATTTAACAAAAATGAAATTGCGGATAAAGACATAGAAGAACTGTTCTTTGAAGTGACAGAACCAAAGACTGGTGGTGAAGAACATGAGTAGTCTTTCCTTTGTTTTTTCCCAGACCATTAAGAATAAAGTGAAGCGGAGCCTGAAACGGCCACAGACTTTTCTTGCACTGGTATTTGTTGTTTTATATGCAGCATTGGTATTGTATGGACTTGGTTCCATGTCTGTCGATTTCGGATTAAACAGCCCGGAAGGAATTGCAACTGTTTTATCCGTACTGATGGTTATGATTGTTCCGGCAAATCTGATTTCCTATATCAAGAGAAAAGGACTGTTGTTCCGCCCGTCAGAAGTACATTTTGTATTTGCTGCACCGGAAGAACCGAAGAAAGTTATTCTTCATGCCGGAATGAAGCAGTTCTTAACCAATTTTATTGTTGAACTATTTGTACTGGTACTTGGAATTGGTGTATTTGGTGTTACACCATATAAGATGATTTTATATTTCCTTTATGCTGGTGTACTGGAAAATATTTTAGAGGGAGCGTTAATGATTATCTGCTATGGAAATGAAACACTTCCTAAACAGTTCTTTACCGTACTTACCTATATTATGTATGGAGTAATGGCAGCTTTTGCACTGGTGGCAATCTACTTTGTTTCGGTGAAAGGCATGCAGTTATCTGTGTTTGTGGACTTAATCCAGCTTCCGGTGGTACAGCTGATTCCGATTATAGGCTGGGAAATTGCATTGATTCAGCTTATTATTATAGGTCCTGCAGGAATCAATGTGGTGGCAACCGTACTTCTTTTAACCAGTACTGTTTTTCTGGTACTTTATGCGAAAAAGATGAAGTGTACCGGAGAATTCTATGAAGATGCTGCAAAATTTGCAGAAGATTATGATGACCGGATGAAACGCTCGAAAAAGGGCGAGGTTGTAGTGGGAAATGGCAAGAAAAAGTATTTACGGAATGTAAAGATGGCTTATAAGGGAACTTACGCTAAAGCAATTTTCTACCGGCAGGTATTAGAATACCGTAAAAACCGTTTCTTTATCTTTGGCTGGAATTCGGTGCTGTTTCTGGTTATAGGTGTGGCAATTGCGGTTGTTTCTTATTATAATAAAATTTCCAGCCAGCCTTTTAAAATGTTTGTAATTCCGGGCGTCATTGCCTATGTTATCTTTATTTTCAGCGGTTATAAGACGAAGTGGTCGAAGGAACTGGCAAATCCATACACCTATCTGATTCCGGACAGCAATTTTAAGAAAATGTGGTATGCCACCAAAATGGAGCATATCCGTGCGCTGATTGACGGACTTCTGATTACGCTGCCGGGCAGTATCGTAATGGGACTTCCGGTGTCTTACATGATTTTGACCGTCATTTTATATATGTGCCTGAATGCTAATAAGCTTTATATGAATATGCTGGCAGATGTCGTGATAGGGAAAATGTTTGGAGAACTGGGCAGAACGATTCTTCGGATGCTGTTCCAGGGACTGGTATTATGTGTCGGAATCATTGTGGCAGTAGCAACGGGAGCGTTCATTTCTGTGACTGCAGGATTTATTATGATGATAGTCGTTATATTCCTGCTGACACTGGTTGGAGCAATCGGAGCATCCTTTGCATTTGAGCGGATGGAGGCATTAGATTAACAAATTGAGAAAATTAAGGGGCATTTCCTGTAAAAAAGACTGGACGAATGTCAAAAAATGTGAGAAAATGAGGGCGGTGTGTTAAATGTATAACAAAGTTTAACATGATATATATTTCATATCGAAAGGAGTCTTATAATGATTTACACGAAGGAAGTCGAAAACATGTGTCCTGTTGCCAAGGGCGCAAAACATGAGCCAGCTCCAATTCCAGAAGAAGGAAAATGGGTTCATTCCAAAAAAATTGAAGATATTTCAGGATTTACACACGGTGTAGGCTGGTGTGCACCACAGCAGGGTGCCTGCAAGCTTTCATTAAATGTAAAAAATGGTGTGATTGAAGAAGCACTGGTTGAGACAATCGGATGCTCAGGTATGACACATTCAGCAGCAATGGCAGCAGAGGTCCTTCAGGGAAAAACAATTCTTGAAGCATTAAATACTGACCTTGTTTGTGACGCAATCAATACAGCAATGAGAGAATTATTCTTACAGATCGTTTACGGACGTACTCAGAGTGCATTCTCTGATGACGGACTTGCAGTAGGTGCTGGTCTGGAAGATTTAGGAAAAGGACTTCGTTCCCAGGTTGGTACTATGTACGCAACAAAGGAGAAAGGTGTTCGTTACTTAGAGATGGCTGAAGGTTATGTAACAGGCATCGCTCTTGACGAGAACAACGAAGTTATCGGATATCAGTTCGTTTCTCTTGGAAAAATGACAGACTTTATCAAAAAAGGTGATGACCCTAACACTGCATGGGAAAAAGCAAAAGGCCAGTATGGTCGTGTAGCTGATGCTGTTAAGATCATTGACCCAAGAGAAGAGTAAGAAAGGAGAGACGAAGATAATGGCATTATTTGAAGGATATGAAAGAAGAATTGACCAGATTAACACTGTATTAAACAGCTATGGTATCAGCTCTATTGAAGAAGCTGAAAAAATTACAAAAGATGCTGGACTTGATGTATATGATCAGGTAAAGAAAATCCAGCCTATCTGTTTCGAGAACGCTTGCTGGGCTTACACTGTAGGTGCTGCAATCGCAATCAAAAAAGGATGCAAAAGAGCTGCTGATGCTGCTGCAGCAATCGGTGAAGGTCTTCAGGCATTCTGTATTCCAGGTTCTGTTGCTGACCACAGAAAAGTAGGTCTTGGACATGGTAACCTTGGAAAAATGTTATTAGAGGAAGAGACAGAGTGCTTCTGTTTCTTAGCTGGACACGAGTCTTTTGCAGCTGCTGAAGGTGCAATCGGAATCGCTGAGAAAGCAAACAAAGTACGTCAGAAACCACTTCGTGTTATCTTAAACGGACTTGGAAAAGACGCTGCACAGATTATTTCCCGTATCAACGGATTTACATTTGTTGAGACACAGTATGATTACAAAGCAGCAAAACTTAATGTTGTATATGAAAAAGCATATTCTAACGGACTTCGTGCAACTGTAAAATGTTACGGTGCTGATGATGTTCAGGAAGGTGTTGCAATCATGCATCATGAGAATGTTGGTGTTTCCATTACTGGTAACTCTACCAACCCAACACGTTTCCAGCATCCAGTAGCAGGTACATACAAGAAAGAATGTATCGAGCAGGGTAAGAAATACTTCTCTGTAGCATCCGGCGGTGGTACAGGACGTACCCTTCACCCAGATAACATGGCTGCAGGTCCTGCTTCTTATGGTATGACAGATACTATGGGACGTATGCACTCTGATGCACAGTTTGCAGGTTCTTCTTCCGTACCAGCTCACGTTGAGATGATGGGCTTAATCGGAATGGGTAATAACCCAATGGTTGGTGCTACAGTAGCAGTTGCCGTTTCCGTAGAGGAAGCAGCAAAAGCTGGTAAATTCTAAATAGAAAGCTTGATTTTATAGGCTTTTTGGAGACTTCCGTTTAAATTAAGACGGAAGTCTCTTTTTATATTCTCATATTAAAGGAGGTATCTAAATAGCTCCGCGTCAACATTTTTTTAGTTTGTTGGCGCAAAATAATGAAAAATTACGGTTCGTTGACGTGAGAAGAAATACTTTGTATTTTTGTTGACGCGAAAAAATACTTTGTTAAATTTTTTAGCCTCGCAGGTCATAGATTTCAAAGAGTCGATTTATTAGTATTACTTATATATTCATTATGTGGAAGGAGAATTATATGAGTGAGATTATGGTAAGAGAACGTTTTTTGAGGTCTGGCAAAAAAGTATATGAGTATTCATTTGAGATGGCAAGTGTTGATGGAAAAAGAAAGCGTAAATCAAAATCTGAATTTGCTAGTAAAAGGGACGCAAGAATAGCTGGAAGAAAAGCATTATCTGAATATGAAAATGTGGGACAGGTAATGGTAGATAGGGATATTTCATATGCTGATTTTGGGGATTTATAGATGGAAAATGATTGTAAACTGACATGTAAGGAAAGTACATTATATGGCTATGAGAAAAAAACCTTCTAGTTTAGAAATAGAAGGACGATCGATGGATATGCAAATGCATGAAATTTATAGTGAACAAATTGCCCAACAATTAATCCAAAAAGCATATATTCCGTTACAAGGGGAAGTGACTTTTGAGGACGTAAAGAATGGATATGAACGATATTTTAAAAACCCAAATAAAGGGACAATTGTAGAATATGAGGATTATGTATACATTAGTAGCTGGACAAGAAAAAAAGAACTTTTTGATAATGCATTGCATACGGTTTACAATGAATTAAAATCATGGCCAGAAGAAAGATATTTTGTACGAGATGGTGGTTTTAAAAATTGGATGTTGGAATTGGAAAAAAGCTAGTAATCATGAAGTATTAGAAGCAAACTATAGAATGAAATTCGAAAAATATAAAATTGAAGAATTAAAATCATGGCCAGAAGAAAGATATTTTGTACGAGATGGTGGTTTTAAAAATTGGATGTTGGAATTGGAAAAAAGCTAGTAATCATGAAGTATTAGAAGCAAAC